>DATBEF010000144.1:0-23475 GCA_036269625.1 Bryobacteraceae bacterium
TGGCTGAATTTGTCGACGAAGAACTTCAACGGCACGCCATACTGCAGGCCGTAGCTGATTGACGTCGCCAACGTATCCATCAGGCCGGAGATGGTCGAACCCTCTTTCGCCATCGAAATGAATACCTCGCCCGGCGTATGGTCATCGTACAGCCCTACCGTTATGTATCCTTCGTGACCGCCGATCGAAAACTTGTGAGTCACCGACGCCCGCTCATCAGGCAGTTTGCGGCGAACCGGGCGGTACACGACTTTTTCGACAGTTTGAATAACGGGAGCCGCCGGTCCGTTGGCCTTTTTCTCGCCTTTACCCGTTCCGGAACTCAGCGGCTGCACGCGCTTGGAGTTATCGCGATAAATGGCGACGGCCTTCAGCCCCAGCCTCCAGCTCTCCAAATACGCGTCCATGACCTCTTCCACCGTGCACTCTTCGGGCATGTTGATGGTCTTTGAAATGGCGCCCGAGATGAACGGCTGTACCGCCGCCATCATCCGCACGTGGCCCATATAATAAATCGATCGCATACCGTTTTGCGGACGGAAACTGCAATCGAAGACCGCCAGATGCTCCGGCTTGATGTGTGGCGCGCCTTCAATCGTCCCGCTCGAATCGATATGGTTCACGATTTGGTTGACCTGCTCGGAGAAATAGCCCAGCTTGATCAACGCCTGCGGCACGGTGTTGTTCACGATCTTGATGACACCGCCGCCGACCAGCTTCTTATACTTCACCAATGCAAGATCCGGTTCGATCCCCGTGGTATCGCAATCCATCATGAAGCCGATGGTTCCCGTTGGCGCCAGCACCGTCGTCTGGGCATTGCGGAATCCGGTGCGCGATCCCAGTTCATGGCTCATTCGCCAGCACTCTTCCGCCGCCTTAAACATGGCCGGCGATACACGCTTGCTATCGATCGAATTCACCGCATTCCAGTGCATCCGGATCACTTCCAGGAACGGCTCTTCGTTCCCGGCATAGCCCGGGCATGGCCCTACGGCTTCGGCGATGCGAGCACTGGTCAGGTACGCCTGGCCGCACATGATAGCCGTAATTGCTGCGGCGAAGTCTCGCCCTTGGTCGCTGTCGTAGGGCAACCCGAGCGACATCAACATCGCGCCTAAGTTGGCATAGCCCAGCCCCAGCGGCCGGAAATCATGCGAATTCTTCGCGATCTTCTCCGTCGGATAACTGGCGTTGCCCACCAGGATCTCCTGCGCCAGGATCGTGGTGTCCACCGCGTGCCGGAACGCTTCTACATCGAACACGCCGTCCGGCCCAACAAACTTCATCAGGTTCAATGAGGCCAGATTGCAGGCCGAATCGTCGAGGAACATGTACTCCGAGCAGGGGTTCGACGCATTGATGCGCGCCGTGTTCTTCGAAGTGTGCCAGCGGTTTATCGTGGTATCGAACTGCATTCCCGGATCGCCACACTGATGCGTCGCTTCCGCAATCTGACGCATCAAGTCCCGCGCCTTATATCGATTGATCGGCTGATTAGTGACCACGCCACGCGTCCACCAATCCGCGTCGTCTGTGACAGCCTGCATGAACTCGTCACTTGCACGTACTGAATTATTCGCGTTCTGGAAAAAGATGGAGCTGTAGGCGTCGCCGTCCAGCGATGAATCATAGCCCGCGTCGATCAGCGTGTGCGCCTTCTTCTCCTCCTTCGCCTTGCACCAGATGAACTGCTCCACGTCCGGATGATCCGAGTTGAGGATCACCATCTTCGCGGCGCGCCGCGTCTTGCCGCCCGATTTGATCACGCCGGCAAACGCATCGAAGCCCTTCATGAAACTCAACGGACCCGAAGCGCGGCCGCCGCCCCACAAATGCGCATCTTCCTCGCGGATGCTCGACAGGTTCGTTCCCGTTCCCGATCCCCACTTGAACAACATCCCCTCGGTCTTCGCCAAGTCTAGAATGGATTCCAGCGAATCGCTCACCGAATTGATGAAGCACGCCGAACACTGCGGGCGGTTTTCGCCCGGCGCCATCTTTTTCGTCACCTGCTCGGCTTCGTCAAAATAGAAACCGTAGCCGCGCGATTCACGCACGCCCACGTTAAACCACACCGGCGAATTGAAACAGGCCTTCTGCTTCAGCATCAAGTGCGCGAGTTCCATCCGGAAATTCTCGCCATCCTGCTTCGTTTTGAAGTAGTTCCCTTCCAGGCCCCAATTCGCGATCGTATCCACCACGCGGTGCACCAATTGGGCTACGCTGGTTTCGCGCTCCGGCGAGCCCATCCGTCCATGGAAATACTTGCTGACAACAATGTTGGTAGCCGTCTGCGACCAATCGGCGGGCGTTTCCACATCCCGCTGCTCGAATATCACCGAGCCTTTATCATTCCCGATCGTTGCCGTGCGCAACTCCCAGGTAACCTCATCGTAGGGGGTCTTGCCAGACTCCAATTTCGAGGTGAAAAAACGGGGGAATGACACTCCCGTACGCTCCTCCTTTGGAAGCGACTGATGAAGTTCTTTGACCTTCAGGCCAACGTTAACGCTGAGTAAACCCATGGATGCCTTTCTCAAGAGGACGACGTTCTAGCGGGGGAAACTTCCGGAAAGAAACGGTCCAAACGTAACCGGTACGAAACAATAATGCCCCTACATATAGTGTACCGTCAAGACATTTAATCTATATCCAGTGCAATATCTTCCTCGAACCATTTCCAGGCCCTGAGCAGCCTCTGTTCGTTTCCGAACACCCTCGTTTGGAAATTTCGCTTCAAACCATTGCTATGAAAGGGATTGGTCAAATCTAACTTGCTGAATCTAACGGCGTGTCGTCCCCTGTCCCAAGTGGCCTCCCACATGCTCCAATGAAAGGACCGAATCATGCAAAACCTTGTCGCCGATCTCCGGTACGCTGCGCGCCAGTTCCGCCTGTCTCCCATCTTCAGTCTCACCGCCATTCTGACGCTCGCTTTGGGCATCGGCGGAACAACGGCAATCTTCTCTTTGATTCACAGGATCATGGTTCGGTCGCTGCCCGTTGCCGACCCGGCGAGCCTTTACCGCATTGGAGACGGAACCGACTGCTGCGTTGAAGGCGGCCCGCAGGATCGGTGGGGGATGTTCAGCTACCCGTTCTTCCAAATTATCCAGGCCAACGCGCCGGAGTTTCAGGAGTTGACCGCATTTCAGGCCGCAGGCCACCAAATGAGCGTTCGCCGGCAGGGTACGGAACACTTTGGCCGTTCCGTCCGCTCCGAGTTCGTCACCGGGAATTACTTCGATACGTTCGGCATTCGCTCCTTCGCGGGGCGCGTTCTCTCCCCCGCGGACGATCGGGCTGCCGCCGTGCCGGTTGGCGTTCTCAGTTATCAGGCATGGAAAGCCTTTTACGGCGGAGATCCTTCCGTGATTGGGTCCACGTTCGTAGTCGAAGATCATCCGATCACCGTAATCGGTATCGCGCCGCCTGGATTCTATGGAGAAACGCTGCGTAGCAGTCCGCCCGACCTGTGGCTACCTCTTCAACAGGAACCGCTGATCAATGGTAAGAATTCGCTGCTTCATCAAGCCATCTCGTCATGGCTGCGCGTGATCGGCCGTGCGCGCCCCGGCGCGAACGTAGCGCCTGTAGCTCCTCGCCTAACCGCTCTCTTGCGCGGGTGGTTGCAAAACGATGCCGGCTTCCCGGCAGTCTGGATACCTGAAATTGTTCGGCTCCTGCCACGGCAGACTATAGCTATTGTCCCCGCGGGATCGGGCGTGGCGGCCATGAAAGAAGATTATGGCCGCAGTCTAGAAATCCTCCTTGTTGTCTGCGGCATGGTCCTGCTAATCGCTTGTGCCAACGTCGCCAACTTGATGCTCGCGCGCGCCATGGCTCGGCGTGGTCAAACTGCCTTATGCCTGGCAATGGGCGCCTCACGCTCTCGCATAATTGCCCAGTCCTTAACGGAAAGCGTCTTCCTGTCACTCGCAGGATTCGTAGCCGGCCTCATTGTGGCCGACGCCGTCGGCCGATTGTTGCTCAACCTGGCGTTTCACAGCAATCATCTGATGGCTCTCGACAATACGCCTTCGCTTCCGATCCTGGGCTTTGCGCTTGCACTGTCCTTGCTAACGGCGATACTCTTCGGAGCCGCTCCGGCGTGGTTCGCTACCAGAACGGATCCCATTGAGGCGCTGCGCGGCGCCAACCGTAGCACTCGCGATAGCTCCTCGATATCGCGCAAGGTTCTCTTGGTGCTGCAGGCCACCATCGCCGTCGTGCTGGTCGCCGGCGCCGCCATGCTCACGCGTAGCCTCTCGAACCTCGAAAACCAGGATTTCGGCTTCGAGACCGCGCACCGCATAGAAATCAATCTGAATTCTCCTCCAGCCACGTACTCCGTCGATCGGCTGAATGCTCTCTACCCAAGCCTGGAGCGGCATCTTCTCGAAATTCCAGGAGTGGAAAACGCCGGTCTCGCCATGTACAACCCGCTAACCGACAATTGGGGCGAACAAATCGTAGTGGACGGTCATCCCAAGCCGACCTTCAGCGACAATTCCAACTCCTCCTGGGACCGCGTCAGTACGACGTACTTTCAAGCTCTTGGCCAGCGTGTGTTGCGAGGCCGCCCATTCAATGACGCCGATAATTCCTCGAGCACTCCGGTCGCGGTGGTCAATGAAACGTTCGTCCATCGTTTCTTTCCCCACGAAGATCCGATGGGCAAACGCTTTGGCATGGACCTTCCGGAGAACGCGCGCACATTCCAGATCGTCGGCATCGCCCGCGACGCCAAGTACACGGACCCGCAAAACCCCGTGCGCCCGATGTTCTACGTGCCGCTGCTTCAGAGCGTCCGCTATGCCAATCCTCTTATGGACATGCTGGAAATCCGGTCGCATTACATTGGAGGCGCACTGATCGAGTCCCGCCTGGATGCCGGTGTATTGGAACCCATGATTAAAAAGGCGCTGGGCGAAACGGATCCAAATCTTACGATCATCGGCGTCCGCACTCTTAAGCAAGAAGTGGACCTGAGTTTCGACCAACAGCGCGCGGTCTCAAGCCTTGCGGCCCTGTTCGGCGCCGTCGCGCTGCTGCTCGCCGCAATCGGCCTGTATGGCGTCACGGCTTACTCCGTCGCACAGCGCACTGGCGAAATAGGCGTTCGTATGGCTTTGGGCGCAGATCGCGGAAGCGTCATTCGCATGGTCCTGAATTCCGCGTTCCGCAAAGTGGCCATTGGATTGATACTCGGCATCCCGCTCTCAATCGGCGCAGGCCGCCTTATCTCTTCGCAGCTCTATGACGTCGCCGGCTGGGACCCGCTCGCCCTCACGGCCGCCATTCTTTCTCTCGGCTTTGCAGCTTTCCTCGCGGCTTTGATTCCGGCCACGCGAGCTTCTTCTATCGATCCCATTCAGGCCCTCCGCGTCGAGTAATCTCCTCCGAAACGCAGCGCTCCGGCCGCGCGTATCATTAATGAAGTTTAAATGCCGTTGGAGTTGAAGCAATGCTGCGTCTTGCCGTGCCTGTGATTCTTCTGGCATCCGGTACCGTTTGCGCAGGGCAGACCGCGCCCAGTCAGACGCCCCCCGCTCAAAGCACGGCCGGCCAGACTACGCCCTCTGACAATCCGACTGTTTTCAAGAGCGAGGTCGCCATGACTCGCGTAGATGCTCAGGTTCTCGACTCTTCGGGCCGCGCCATTACAGGCATGCAGCTTGAGGATTTCGTCCTGCACCTCAATGGCCGCGCCGTTCCTATCCGCAATTTCGCCAGCGACAATATGCCGCTGGACGTCCTGCTGTTGCTCGACGTCAGCGGCAGCATGGAACCGCACGTGGAACGCATGGCGAATGCTGCGCAACAGGCCTTGAACGTACTTACGGATAAAGACCGCGTGGCCGTTATGGTTTTCGACACCTATACCCGTGTGAAGCTGCCCTTCCGGTCCAGCCATACTGAAGTCACCTCGGCTCTGAATCATCTTTTGCGCTCGGAACGGTTCAATGGCGGAACGCTTATCACTCGCGCAATGATCGACGCCGCCGGATATGTCCAGAAGAACGCCCGCCAGGAGGCCCGGCGAGCCATCGTCATCCTGACGGACGACCAAACACAGGATCAAGAGGACGAACCTCGCGTCGAAACCGCGCTCGACCGTGCAAATGCGATGCTCAGTTTCCTGCGCGCTCCCTACGAAGTTCCCGGCATTCCGGGTGGCGGCGGCGGTCCTCCTCACGGCACCTGGGGAACGCCCGGCAGCACTTGGCCCGGAGCGGGCGGAGGCGGTTGGCCTGGCGGCGGAGGCGGTCCTGTTATTCTTGGCCGGGGCGGCCCGGGCGGTTACGGCGGTGATCAATCCCATACCGCCGGAACCGATAACATTGCCCGCGATTCGGGCGGCGATGTGATGTCGGTGGATGACGCCACGTCATTAGAAGACACGCTTGCGCGTCTCCGGCAGCGCTATGCCCTTTACTTCTACGTTCCCGACGGGACCACGGCAACGCCCGGCAGCGTAGAAGTAGGACTCTCGCAGGAAGCCCGCATCCGCTTCCACGATGCTGACATCCACTACCGCCGCGTTTATATGGCGGGCGGAAAGGGAGGAAATGAACAAGCCGGGCCAACTCTTGTTCGGCGGGCCAATCCCAATTACTCCAGCGAACCGGAGCCTGAACCCACGCTCTCGAATACGTCTACTCCGTCGAAGGGCCGCCGCGTGATGGTCAACGAAGATTCCGGATCGCCGGTCAACACCATCGACACGGATTCCGGTCAGCCCGCTCCGAACGCGCCCTCCAACTCGTCATCAAAGCCGCAGTCTGGTCAAACTCAGTCCGGGCAAACCCCGCCTGCGGGTGGCTGGCCGCGTGCAACCCAAACCACGCCACCGTAACTGAGCCGCGACAGCAATGGAGCGGGTTAAATTACTTATTTGTTCAAATCCAGCTCCGGTTGCCCAGCCTGTTTGCGCTGGGCATTCACATCCTCTAGATCATGAGTAGTGATCTCATTCCACGACTTCATCAAGTGCGCCAGCGCGGTCCGTTGCGCGATCACAGCGGTCGCCAATGCAGTTGTTGGGGCGGCATCCGCCTCCTGCATCGCTCGCAGAAGTTGACCTAAGGATGAATTTACGCTCGACAGCGTATCCGGCCCGGCTGCTCCAAAACCACGGCCTCGCGGAGTCCCTTGCAGCGCCGCGAGTTTCTTGTCCAACGCCGTGCTCACATCCGACTCGCCGCCGTCTGCCGCTTTCAATTGAGCCCGCAGTGAGCGGACCTTTTCAAGCGCTTCAGACGCACTCATCATTTCGTCGTACACCTGCTTCGATAGCGTAAATTGCGCGCGCAACGCAGTTGTTGAAGCCCGGATCCGCGGGTCCATCTTGACCATAAGCGGCTCGGTATAGCTCTTGCCGTCCGCCGTGAGCTTCACGGTATAGGAACCGGGCAATACCCATGGTGAATCCGGCGCCGGCGCCGTATCATGCACAATCGCCTGCATCGGGTAATCGGGACGCGCCCGAGGTAACGGTTGATAATGCAGATCCCATAAAAAACGATGCATTCCAGCGCTGGTCTCTAATATCTGCGGCGGCCGGACCCAATATTTTGGAATGGCCAGCATGGGGTCAATCGGCTCCACGGGGTCAGTGCTCGCGTAACGCCGCACCAGCTTACCCGCGCTATCTAAAATTTCGAGCGTAACCGGGCCCGTCACATCACCTAGAACGTAATCAATGATCGCTCCATCCGGCGGATTCTCGCCGGCAGGCTCATCCGGCGGCAGAGGCGTGTCGGTATTCATGTCCCAGCGGATGCGCGTCGCGGTCTCAATCCGGAATAGCGTAGCGTCGGCCGTTGTAACCGCAGTCTCCATTTGACGCAAAGGAGTCACATCATCCAAGATCCAGAAGCCGCGCCCATGAGTTGCCACGACCAGATCGTCATCTTTCACAATGAGATCCCGAATCGAAGTGGCGGGCATGTTCAACCGCAGCGTCTGCCAGTGATCCCCATCGTCGAACGAGACATACGTTTCTCGCTCCGTTCCGGCATACAGCAAACCCTTTCGCTTGGGATCTTCGCGGACCACGTTGGTCGAAGCTCCAGCCGGTATTCCCTGTGTAATCTCGTTCCAGTTCTTGCCGCCGTCATGTGTTCGAAAAAGATGCGGCCGCAAGTCGTCCAAGCGGAACGTATTCACAGCAGCGTAAGCGGTCTGGATATCAAAATGCCCTGCATCGATCATTGAAACCTTGGCCCAAGCCGTAATCTGCGGCGGAGTCACATCGATCCAATGTGCGCCGCCGTCGGAGGTCACCTGAATCAATCCGTCATCGGTTCCCGCCCATATTCGGCCGATACCTAGCGGGGATGGCGCCACTGTGTAGATCACACCGCGCTGAGTTGGCTTTGCCGTGCCCGTGTCGCTATACTTTCCGACGCTCGGCGGAACGTCCCACGTCTTCCGGGTCAGATCCGGGCTAATCTCCTGCCAATTCTGACCGCCATCCCGCGTCTTCCACAACGTGTTCGCGCCCAGGTACAACGTATGCGGATCGACGGGCGAAAACACCAGCGGCGCCGTTCGCACAGTTCGGTAATCCGGCGTTCGCAACGGCTTCGGCCCAACGTTTTGAACTTGCCCTGTACGCCGGTCATAGCGCGTCACCTTGCCGCCGTACACAATATCAGGATCCAACGGATCGGGTACGGCATAACCGTATTCTTCGGCTCCTACCGGATGCCATTCCCGCGCGGTGATCTCGCCGTCATTGCCCCGGCTGGCCACGCAGGCCGACCCACTTTCCTGCTGACCGCTGCAAACCCGGTAGGGGAACGCATTATCGGCATTGGCATGGTACATCTGCGCCGTGGATTGGTTGTACCAGGAACTCCAGCTCTCTCCTCCGTTCAAAGTGACAATCGCGCCTTGATCGCTGACGAGCAGAACAATTCGCGGCTGATTGGGATTTATCCAGATCCCCTGGTAATCGTCTCCGCCCGGAGCGCCGCGTATGCCTGTCCAGGTTTTGCCGCCGTCCGTCGAATTCCAAGTCACGACGCTGGCGCTATAGACGATATCCGGATTCTTCGGATCGACGCATACCACCGGGACATCGCCGCCTCCAATGCGCTGCGCCGGCCGAGGGTCGGTAGTGATACGCGTCCAGCTCTCACCCGCATCATCTGAACGAAAGATTCCCGATCCCTGCCCAATGGCCGTTGCCGCGTACAGCCGGTCTGGATGACTCGGCGCAATGGCAAGGTTCGCCTCAATCACGCCTTCGGCAGGAAAGCCTTGCGTCAATTTTCGCCAGGTCGTTCCGCCATCGGTCGACTTGAAAACGCCGCCGGTGGTCCCGCTCCACTGCGCGTTTTCCCATGGACCCTGGCGCGCTTCCCACAGCCCGGCGTAGACAATCTGCGGATTGGCTGGGTCTAATTTCACATCATTGGCGCCGGTGTTCTCGTCTTTATAGAGCACCTTCTCGAACGTCTTTCCGCCATCGATCGAACGGTACACGCCACGCTCGGCGTTCGGCCCATAAGGATGCCCCAGCACGGCCACAAAAAGCCGCTCCGGGTTGGTTGGATCAATCGCGATCTGCGGTATCTGCTGCCCGTCGCGTAATCCAAGATGGGTCCAGGTCTTGCCTGCATCGGTCGACTTGTACACGCCGTCGCCGGTCGATAGATCGGGCCGTTGCAGCCCTTCGCCGCTACCCGCATAAATGATATTCGGATCGGACGCCGCGACTGCAATTGCACCAATTGATCCCGTCGGCTCACGGTCAAAAATTGGGTCCCACGTCCTGCCCGCGTCGGTTGTCTTCCAAACGCCTCCATTCACCTGCGCGATATAAAAGGTGTCCGGCTCACCCGGCACGCCCGCCAGCGCCCTGGTGCGTCCGCCGCGGAGAGGCCCTATCGATCGCCAGTGCATTCCAGAAAACAACTTTGCGTCATATGTCTGTGCGAAAGCGCCCGCTACTATGCCGAGAGATAGACCGATAAAAACAACGACTCGACGGACTTGAGAAATCATCATAGGTTTGAATTGTGAATACTGCACTATAACGCGACTCGCCCCACAGGCACACGCGGGGCGAGCGAATAAGGAGCCTTGCAAACGCATGCAAAGCGCTGAAACCGCTTGGGAGGCGGGCTATATGATCAGGAAGGCCTTGCAGAAGTTCATCGAGGAACTGGAAGGAGATGCTTCTCTGTACGAGCCAAATAAGTTGCGTCAGCGCATTGAAGCGTTAGACCGGCTTGATGCGTTCAATCTTGAGGTATCGCCCCTTGTAGGGGATTCCACCGGAGCGGCGGGGTATCACTGTGCGAAAGCGCTTCAGGCTAAGCTTGAGGCGGCTAATCTCGAAGTTTACGAGGCGATCCGCCGCGACATTCAGCAGGGTCACGGATCAACTAGCTTACTTCAGTGGATGCCCACGTCAGCCCCAGGCGAGGACGCGCCCGGTATCACGAACGGTGCGCGATACGACTATGTGGATGAACTGATCATTGGAGTTTTGCGGTTTGAAGAGACTGGCGCCGCCATCGTCCAGCCCACGGCCGAAATGGTCTTCTACCAGCCGACCCCGGCACGGCATATCTTCGATCTGATCGACCGAACCGCTCTTAACGAACATGATGTCCTGGTCGATCTTGGTTCTGGATTGGGCCACGTTCCACTACTGGCCTCCATTTGCACAAGGGCTCGCAGCATCGGCGTTGAGTTAGAGCCGGTTTACGTCCACTGTGCGCGCCAGAGCGCAGAGACGCTCAACCTGAAGAACGTAACGTTTGTCCAGCAAGACGCGAGGGCAGCGAAATTGACCGATGGCACAGTGTTCTATATGTATACGCCGTTCACCGGCAAGATGCTTCGCGTCGTACTAGATTCGCTGCAACGAGAAGGGGACCGCCGCGACATTCGAATCTGCACGTTTGGCCCATGCACGGCCACGGTCGCCGATGAGGACTGGCTAGAGGCCATCGGAGTTCCACAAGCAGACCGGGTTTCCATCTTTCGTTCTTGCAATCGCCGCCATCGCAACGCCTCTTAGGCGGTCCGCTGAGCCACTACGACCGGACGACACCGATCAGGAGCTTGTGGCCGGTGGGTAGCCGGCTGCCGCCGACCGGTTCGTCGGTGACCGCGATGGAGGCGATATCGGTTGCGAGCGCCGCATTCGTGAATTCAATCTCGCCTGTTCGGTTTGCCGATGCGCGGAAAATTCCGCCGCTGACGATGGCGGGGGTACGAGTCCGTAGCAGCCAGAGCTGATACTCGCGGCCAGTGGGCAGCGATGGCAGATTGCTTGCATAGAAAAACAGACGGTGGTCGGAGGTCAACAGCGCATAGCCATGGGATTGTGGCGCCGCTTCCGAACCTGTAACAGGGATAAATCGAGTGCCGGGCGTGGAAAGCAAGGCCATGGTTTGAAGGCTCTGCGATCGTTGGCGCTGCTGAAGTTGAACCGTTTCGAGGAGCTGTGCGCGTTCGCGATTTAGTTGCTGGACCTGTGTCGATAAGGTGCGGACCTGGTCTTCAGCACGATGTTGCGCGTCAAGAGCAGTGGAGGCTTGCGCTTTGGCATCGTTCTGCTGCTGCAGCGACGCTTGAACAATGCGCTGCTGATCCGTGAGTTGCGCTTGCACGGCACCGAGAGTGGTTCGATTATTTTGTAGTTCAACATTGGTCGAGTCCAGCGTGCGGCGAAGCTGCGCGAGTTCGGTCTCACGCTGAGCCAGTGCATCGCGAAGCGCGACTGTGCGGTCAACGGGAGGAGGTTTAGAGGGAGGCGTCTGCGCGGCGGCTCGGGCCAGATCGTCACGTTGGCGCGTTAACTCTGTGACCTGCCCGCGCAGCGTTTGGAGTTCAGCTGTGTTTTGGACTGCGGCCGCCGGGCTTGTCGGCGGATGAGTTCTTCCGCGATCGTAAATGAAGATCGCCGAGGCAGTAATCAACGCCAGCGCGGCTGCGAGCGCGCCCCAACGATACCAAGAGAGCCTTGGCGACGGCCCGGAGCGGCGAAATGGCAGGAGAGCTCCGCTAAGCGAGGGCAGCGACACCGAATCGTCCGAAAGGCTCGACCCGAATAGGGCCCAAAACTGAGCGCTGCGCCGGGTCTCCTGCCAACAGGTTTCGCAGTCGGAAGCTAAATGCGCAGACACGCCTACGGCTTCCTCCTGCTCGAGGCAGCCGATGGCGAACATAGCGTATTGTTCTGCCGAAAAGCCCGAACACTTCAACCGGCCGGCGTCCCCCTAACAAAAGTACGAGTTTGGCAAGTATTCGGATGACCCAAATTGCCCTGCCCTTCAGCGGCCTTTTTCGTTGAGCAGCTTTAGAAGAGCCTGCCGCAGAAGATCCTCATCGGCGGTAATCTCCGCGCTCTGCGACGGCGTCTGGTAACGGATATCACCATGGCGATCGATCAACGCAAGTTGCGGCACGAGGAACCGCACGCCCGGCGTGAGGTTTAAGAAATGCCCCATCTCGGGAAATCCGATCCAGCCAACCAGAAAGTCCGTCTGCTGCGTGTGCATGAACGCGGTGATGTCAGCGTCCGAGGTCGTGTTGATCGCGAGATCGATCGCTTGAAAGCCACGCGGGCCAAGCTCGTGCTGGAGCTTGGTCATGTGATGCGAAGCGGCCTGGCAATGCGGGCAGGTGGTTTGGATAAATTCGAGAGCAATGACCTTTCCATGAAAATCGCCGAGAGATTTCTGACCGTCCGGAACATGAAAGGTCAGCGGCGGAGCCTTGCGCAGCACAGGCATGGATTCGGGAGCGGTCTGGGCTATGCACAAACCACCGGAAAGGAGTACAGGGACAAGGAGTCGAAGCACGATTTATTCTCCCAAAAGCCGTGCGGAGACCTTTTCAATTAGCGCCTAATCTCGCGAGCGCCGCCTGTCCAAAGTCGTTGCCGAGATCGGCGGCCTTGCGATACCAGATTGCCGCTTGCGCCTCATCCTTCGGGAGGCCGCCCAGGCCGTTCTCATACATAGCTCCCAGGTAAGCCATCCCATACCCATCTCCCGCCCCGGCTGCTTGGCGAAACCAGATCGCCGCTTGTGCCTCATCCTTCGGGAGGCCGCCCAGACCGTTCTCGTACATGGCCCCTAGGTTTGCCATCCCCGGCCCATCCCCCGCTTCGGCCGCTTTCCGATACCAGATCACCGCCTGTACCGCGTCACTCGCCAATCCACCCAGACCCTTCTCATACATGTAACCCAAGTTTGCCATTCCGTGCCCATTGCCAGCCTCGGCCGCTTTGCGATACCAAATCACTGCTTGCGCCTCATCCTTTCCCAGCCCGCCCAGACCATTCGCGTACATGAAGCCCAGGTTTGCCATTCCCAGCCCGTCGCCTGCCTCAGCCGCTTTGCGATACCAGATGACCGCCTGGACTGCATCCTTGGTCAGCCCACCTCGACCGTGCTCGAACATGAGGCCCAGGTTGGCCATCCCGGGTCCATCTCCCGTCTCGGCCGCCTTCCGATACCAAGTCAACGCTCGCGCCTCGTCCCTCGCCAACCCGCCCCGCCCGCTCTGGTACATAGCACCGAGGTTAACCATCCCATACGCGTCACCGGTCTCTGCGGCTTTGCGATACCAAATCACTGCCTGTGTCTCATCTTTTGCCAACCCGCCCCGCCCGTTTTCGTACATGGAGCCCAGATTAGCCATGCCTTCGCCATCGCCCGCCTCCGCCGCTTTCCGAAACCAGACAAGCGCCTCCATCTCGTCTTTTGCCAGCCCGCCCCGCCCGTGCCTGAGCGTTAGGCCGAGATTAGCCATCCCCAGCCCGTCGCCCTCCTCGGCCGCTTTGCGGTACCAGATCGCCGCCTGTGCCTGGTCTTTCGCGAGCCCGCCGAGACCCTGCTCATACATGACACCGAGGTTAACCATCCCTCGCCCGTTACCCTCCTCGGCCGCTTTGCGATACCAGATCACCGCCTGCGCCTCATCCTTCGCTACGCCTCCCAGAGCCCGCCTGTACATAAAACCCAGGCCCACCATTCCGGGGGCATTGCCCGCCTCGGCCGCTTTGCGATACCAGACCACCGCCCGTGCCTCGTCCTTCGGAACGCCTACGCGGCCCCTATCGTAGATGGACCCAATTCGGAATGCCGCGCCACCGTCACCCAGATCTGATGCCCGCATGTAAAATCCGATGCTGACTTGCAAATCCATCGGAGCGCCCTGAAGACCGGATTCATAGACCCTGCCCAGTTGGGTGAGCGCGTCCCGCGAACCAGTGTCCGCCAGGGCTCTGAGCTCTGTCAGAGTGAGTATAGTTAAATCCTGTGCCGGAGCCGTTTCAGGTGTCCCTGCCAGCTTTTGTATACGTTTACGCGCCGCGGCGCAAAAGAGCCCGCTTGGGTATTCATTGCAGAATCGCGCGTACTGCTGATCGTCTAAGGTGTTGACGCTGTTCCAAAGCGCCAGTTCCCTTTCCTTGTCAAGGTCCGTTCCGCCGGCGCCCTTGGGAACGATTATGTTCATCGCGAGAATGTCGCTGTCCGGCATTTTGGGCTGATCGGCATGAGGATTCAAAAATACGAAGGTACCAGTGCGAGCGCGGTCGATGTTGACCGGATCGGGATTCATCTCGTGACCCGGTCCCAGGTGACGCGTCATGTCGGCCAGCACCACGCTAGCCTCACCCACCGCTTGCCCAATTGTGATGAATCCGCGTTGTTTGCTCTCGGCGGTTCCGTCTCGCAGCACGCGTAGAAGCGCCTCTGTGAAGATGCTGTACTGGTTAGACGAGGATTCTTTCACTACCCAAGCTTCTTGATTGGCCGTACCGGCTGTTACGACGATGCGGCTACCATTCCCGCTGAGTTCAGTCACTGCCGTACGCGTTTCTTCCTTACCTCCCTTGGCCATGGTGGCCTCACCTGCCGTACAAGCATCGTAAAGAAAGAGCACGTGCTCGGCTTTCAAGAGGCCGCTCCATTGCTCATATTCGTCGACCCGGAGCACATTTTGTCCCCATTGACCCGGCCGGGCCTGCTGAAATTGGAGGACGGGCCGGCCGGTTCCCGGATCTGCGCCATGGCCAGAGTAGTAAAAGAGCAGACGGTCTTTGGGTCCTACCTTTTGCGGCATTTCATCGGACATGAATGCCGAGACGACTTCGGGAGAAACTCCTTCATCCATCACGTAGACGGCATCGAACCCGCCGTCTCCGAGTAGATAGTCGCGCATTTTCTCGACGTCCTTTGAGACGTATTCGAGCCTTGGCGTAATAAATTTGTAATGGCCGATGCCGACGATGACGGCGACGCTGCGTTGGAAGGGGAGTTCCGCCTTTGTGCCGCTCGGCAGACGGAACAGTTTGAAAAACGAATCCCAAAATGGGGGAAGCGTCTGCGTGGAGGGCCACTCGTAGACTGTTATATCGGGATGGCTGGGGACCGGATTCTTTGTAACTCCCGGCGGCAACACTGCCAGGGCGGGCAAGATGGAGAGGCACACGAAACCGAACAGCAGTTTCATAAGAGTTCAGGCTACCTTCGAGTCGACACCCTCAACCCTTTTGGGATTGCGCTAGCTTGCGGGCGAAGTAACCACGCCATAGGAAACCGTTCTCGAATGCCACAAGGAAAAGCATCAATAGAGGAATACTGAAATGCGATAATTCGACATTTACATTCTGGAGAGACGCGACCAATGGCATGAACACCATTGGTGAAATGAGAATTGGCGTAAAGAAACTTCCCCAATCGAATTGTCGCTTCCGTGGCTTAGCGTTTAAGTACTGGACCAAGTACTCTACCAACATTCCAAAAAGCATGAACGAGAACAAGGCGAGGACGAGCGGGCCCGAAGCGTCTTGGGCGCCCCCTTTTGAAAGATTGTTCGAGAGCGACGGGAAGCGAAAGGCAAAGTGCAACAAGCTGAGATAAAGCAACAGCACGATAATCGCAAAAGCTCCCTGTGCGCGTCGCGCGGGTGAACGAAAGAGGGAAGCCGTCCACAGAAGAAGTAGCACCGCGCATGCAGCTACAATGGCGGTCATTAATGGAGGCATTTAAAAGGTTCCCGAGTGTACTACAACATCATAATCGCCCCGTAGTTGTACGGCAGCGAGGAACAGTTGATACGGGTGAACGTCTGAATTTTTGGGAGCACCGCTAAGGGCCGCTCAAGGCGGCTGGCGCGCTCACGATATTATTTCAATGAACAAATCAAAGAATGGGACTGGCGAGACTGTTGTTATCACCGGCGCTTCGGCCGGCGTCGGGCGAGCGGTTGTGCGGGAATTCGCTAAGCGGCAATCCAATATCGGGCTGATTGCGCGCGATGAAGACCGGTTACGTGCCGCCCAGCAAGAGGTCGAGAACGCCGGCGGACGCGCGATTGTATGTCCGGCCGATGTTTCAGATGCTGCCCAGCTAGATGCAGCCGCGGAAGCTGTCGAGCGCGAGCTGGGGCCGATCGATATTTGGGTTAATGACGCGATGACGACCATCTTCGCGCCCTTCTGGGAGATTACTCCGGAAGAATTCGAGCGCGCGACGAAGGTGACTTACCTGGGCTTCGTGTATGGCACTATGGCCGCCTTGAAGCGGATGCGCGCTCGCGGCGAGGGGACGATCGTGCAAATAGGCTCGGCGCTGGCGTATCGATCGATCCCATATCAATCGGCGTATTGCGGAGCAAAGCATGGAATGGTGGGCTTCACCGATTCCATACGATCGGAATTGATACACGATCGAAGCAAGGTTCACCTCACAGTAGTGCACTTGCCAGCGATGAATACGCCCCAGTTCAGTTGGTGCCGGACGAGATTGCCCCGTCACCCGCAGCCAGTGCCGCCAATTTTCGAGCCGGAAGTGGCGGCCCGCGCGATCTATTGGGCAGCGCATCATCGCAGAAGAGAGGTGTATGTCGGATTTCCGACCGTGAAAGCGATCTACGGAGAGAAGATTGCCCCGGGGCTTGCGGATTGGTATCTGGGCGACAGCGGGTACGACGCGCAGCAAACCGATCAACCCGTTTCGCCCGACCGGCCCAATAACCTTTTTCACCCCGTACCTGGGAACTACGCAGCGCACGGAGTATTCACCGACCGAGCCAAAGGATCCAGTCTTCAAGTGTGGGCGGACCTGCATCGCGGAACCGCGTTAGCACTGGGCGTGGGACTATCAGCATTAGCATTCGCGGCCATTCGGAAGTTGTGTGCAGCCGATTGAGTGCGAAGAAGAGTTGCAGCAAGTGACGAAAGCATCGCGAGGGTAACGATTAGTGCCGGGACTGATTGAAGACTATGCGTTGATTGGCAACTGCGAGACATGCGCGCTGGTTGGGCGCGATGGTTCGATGGACTGGCTGGGGCTGCCGCGCTTCGATTCGGATGCCTGCTTTTCGGCGCTGCTGGGTTCGGAGGAGCATGGGCGATGGCTGGTTGCCCCGGTCGCGGCTGCCCCTGAAGTGAAAAGGAAGTACCGCGAGGGAACGTTGGTTCTGGAGACGGAGTTCAGCACCCCAGAAGGTGTGATGGTGCTGATCGACTGCATGGACCGGCGCAGCGGCCATACCGATGTGCTGCGGATGGTCAAAGGCATAAGTGGGCGCGTGGCGGTTCGCATGGAGCTGGTGCTGCGCTTCGGGTACGGACGCGTGATGCCCTGGGTGCAGCGGGAGGCCGATGGCCGCCTTAAGGCGATTGCCGGCTCCGAGCAGCTCGTCTTGAAGACGGCCGCCCCAATCCGCGGCGAAGGGATGAAGACGGTCGCGGATTTTGAGGTAACGGAGGGCGAGGAGATCCCATTTGCGCTGACCTGGGCCGAGTCGTACAAACCAACCCCCGGTTCACCGCGCGTCGGTAAGGCAATTGAGGACGTCACCCGCGCATGGCGCAAATGGTCCGCGCACTACAAAGGAAATCACGAGTACGGCGACGCGGTACTGCGATCGTTGATCACCCTGAAGGCGTTAAGCCATAGCGATACTGGCGGAATTGTCGCTGCGGCGACGACGTCGCTGCCGGAAGACCTGGGCGGCGTGCGGAATTGGGATTACCGATACTGCTGGCTTCGGGACGCAACGTTCACTCTGCTCGCGCTACTAGGCGCTGGTTTCCACAAAGAAGCGAAGGAATGGCGCGAATGGCTGCTGAGGGCTATCGCGGGCAGCCCGGACCAGATGCAGATTATGTACGGCGTTGCGGGCGAGCGCCGGTTAATCGAGTCTGAGGTTCCATGGTTACCGGGCTACGCGGGATCGAAGCCGGTACGGGTAGGCAATGCTGCATCCGCTCAGGTCCAGACCGATGTTTACGGAGAGGTGCTCGATCTGCTCTATCAGGCTCGCAAGAGTGGGCTGGCGGAAGCGGAGGCGAGTTGGGCGCTTGAGAAGAAACTGATTGAGCACATGGAATCCATCTGGAACAAGCCGGATCGCGGTATCTGGGAGGTGCGCGGCAGACAGCGGCAGTTCACTCATTCGAAAGTAATGGCATGGGTCGCTTTGGATCGGGCCGTGCGAACCGTGGAAGAGTTCGGCGCCGAGGGTCCGGTTGACCAGTGGCGCAAGGTGCGGGCCGATATACACGACGAAGTCTGCCGGTCGGGTTTCAATCCAAAGATGAACTCCTTCTCGCAGTACTTTGGTGGCGATACCCTGGACGCGAGTCTTCTGCTGATACCGCTGGTGGGCTTTCTTCCCGCTCACGATAAACGAGTGGTGGGAACGGTGGCGGCGATTGAGAAGCATTTGGTTAGCGACGGCTTTGTCATGCGTTATAAGCCGGACTCCACGGTAGACGGCTTGAAGGGATCGGAAGGCGTGTTCTTGGCGTGTAGTTTCTGGCTGGCCGATAATTACGTCTTTCAAAAGCGGGAGAAAGATGCACGTAAGCTCTTTGAAAAGTTATTGTCGCTTCGGAACGACGTTGGGTTGCTTTCGGAGGAATATTCGGTCAGCACCAGCCGGCAAGTGGGTAATTTCCCGCAGGCCTTTTCGCATGTAGCGCTCGTGAACACAGCCCACAATTTGGAACAGGATGTTTCGACGGCAGGGCAACGCGCGCATCCGGGTTCACACTCGCACGCCAAGTCGTCGGCAGGCTAGTTAAGCTTGGCAATTTCAAGATCGAGAGCCGCGAGTTTCCCGGTTGACGGTGTCTTTGAAGGTGTTGAATTCGGTTCGAAAATCGCGCAGATTTTGGTTGGTATCGTCAATTCGCCGGCCAATCTGATTGGCGGTGAAAAACATGCCGAAGATTCCAACAATGACCGATCCGGCAGTGGAAACGAGAGTAGTGGCCAGCGCGGCGTCCATCTGAGTTCACTATATCAATGAGTTAGACTTCGCGGTGTCAAGCGCAAGCGCCCGAGCTACGCAGGATTTGTGTGCGTTAGTTCAGATGGCGGCGCGGTTGCAGGTTGCCACTCATGGTTTAAGGCTTGCAGAACGGCTTGCTTCAGCTCCGCTTGACGGATGGGCTTGACCAGGTAAGCCGCGCCGGCTTGGCGGCAACGGGCGGCATCAGTCCTTTGGCCTGATGAGGTGAGCATCATTATGATCGTTGATACGGCCAACTCGGGGCAGCTCCGGACTTGCTCGATCAGTGCGAATCCATCGATGTCCGGCATCTCGCGATCGGTCAGCAGAAGCCGATAGGGCCGGCCGCATTGAGCCGCATCCTCCAGAGTTCGCAGCGCGGCCAGAGCGCCGTCAGCTGACTCTACATCCATACGCCAGCGGGAAAGAATCTCAGTTAGAATGCGGCGATTCGTCGCGTTATCGTCTACTACGAGCACGCGCACGTTTTCGAGCAAAGCGTCTTCGGTACGACTTGATCGGAGGCCCCCGTGGGCGGCTTTCACGTCGGCCGTGAAATGAAAATGGCTTCCCTGCCCCGGCACGCTTTCCACCCACAATCTGCCGCCCATCATATGAACGAGCCGGGACGAAATGGTGAGGCCGAGACCGGTGCCGCCGTACTGTCGTGTGGTTGACGAGTCGGCCTGGACAAACGCCTGGAAAATGAGCTTCTGCTTTTCGAGGGGAATGCCAATGCCCGTGTCGCTAATCGTAAAGTGCAGCTGGGTCGTTCCAGAAGGGGAGTCGCGATGGCACTCGACGCGCACAGAGACTTCGCCCTTCCGGGTGAACTTCAACGCATTACCGACCAGATTTGTGACAATTTGCCGGAGGCGGACCGAATCGGCATGCACGAACTGCGGAACTTCGGCGGTCACTTCGCTCAGAAGCTCCACGCCCTTCTCTGACGCTCGCACTGCGAATGCCCGGACCGTTTCCTCGAGCCAATCGTTCAAGTGGAAATCGGCTGCATCGAGCTCGAATTTGCCCGCTTCAATCTTGGAGAAGTCGAGAATGTCGTTTATGATCGACAGGAGCGAATCGGCCGAGCTGCGCGCCATATCCAGGTATTCCTGTTGCTCAGGGTTAGGTTCCGCATCGAGCGCCAGTGCGATCATGCCTAGCACGCCATTCATCGGCGTTCTGATTTCGTGGCTCATATTCGCCAGGAAGTCGCTCTTAGCGCGATTGGCAGATTCAGCCGCTTCTTTGAGCGCGGCGGTTTGCTCCAGTTGGCGTTGGATCACGTGGCTCTGCTGCTTAACGCGCGAGCGCAACAAAATTGCCCAAACCAGCGCGATGATCGTGGCCCCCAAGGCCAGGCTGAGCACTAAAATCGTATGCACCGGCGTCCACCAGGACGCGTCACGAAGCACGGCCACATCCTCAGGGGACCGAAGCACAATTTTGAAATATTTCGGCACTGTGCCGCCGTCGCGCGTGGCCGCCTCGGCGGCATCCACCTGGATTGAACAGATGCCGGTAAGCCGTACAGTGCTGCCTTCCCGCCATGTTCTACCCTGCGACGGCGTCTTCCACTCGCCAGGCAAGTACGCGGCGAACAGCTGACCGCCAGCCGATAGCACCAGTGCCGATAGCCCCATGCCCCGCTCCTGCCCAATTAGCTGGGCGTCAATTTGCACGAGTTGCGAGTCATGATCCCCGCCGTGAAGGATCTCGCGGGGAGTCACCAGTTGAGCTTTGAGCGGCGCCGATTCTCCCCCTCCGCGGTAAACGGCATCCTTAAGCGTGGGGGTGTACTCGCCGGTCGATGGGAATCCCAAGACGTCTACCCACTGTCCCAATTTGAGCGGCGTAGATTGCAAGGTCTCCGCGCACAGTCCCCGGTCCTCGTTTTGAATGCATAGGGATCGGCCCGGCCATTGCACGGTCAGCCTACCGCGCAAGTGCACTCGGTGCAGAGATGCATTATCTGGCGTAAACCGCAGCAAATCCCGGATGAGGCGCGGAGGTTGGACGAAGGGATCACGCGGCGCCTCCTCCTCAATAGTCACCTCGCTCAGGCCAGGACACAAAAGCCGCGCTCCAATCATTTGCCTGCGTCCATTGAAAAGAGGAGCGGCGTTGGCGTGAATTCGCACCTTCGTATCAACCAGATGCGCGTAATCGGCCCCCGTCGCCTTCGGAATGGTGACCCGCACATTGCCGTCAGTAAGGGCCAGATCGAGTGTCACGTCTTTGCCGGAATCGACAATCGAACGGACAACGCCCTCCACCTCGACCCACTGTCCGTCCTCGGCGCCGGTCAGAAGTTGCGTGAGGCTGACCAGACGTGGCCGAACAGGTACTGTGCCTTGACCCACTACCTTCACTGCGGCGTCCGTCAAAATCGGGGCGAAGTCCCCCGGGGCGGTGGATCCGGACAACTCGACGAGGGTCCCGAGCCGGAGCGGCAGGACGGGCAGCGCAGGGACTATCACGAAGATGGCGCCAGTCGCGTCGGCCACGAACAGCGCGGCGTGCCTGGGATCGACATACGGATCGTAATACGTCACCGTCGCGTGCAAATGTACCGGATAACCCCTAGCGGCTTCTTTAGAGCTGAGGCTATGTGCCTGATGAGCGGTGGTGAGCGCCGGTAAAAAGACAGCCGGTAAAGAAACATGTGAGGGCGGGGCGGGCTGGCCCGCCAAGAGGAGCGGCCACATGGCTAACAGCATGGCCCCTCGGCCCCACATCGCTGCGTTATTCCGCGTCTGGGTTGGCAAGTGCTTGTTCCGGCCCGCGCCGACGGGCACGGACGTGATCCATTGATACTATCGGCATTCGAACCGGAATACGAGAGGGGAATCGAACGAACGGGCCGCGGCGGCCAATCGAGAATAGCCGGCGCGAGCGGCTTCCGCACGCACTGGAAAAGCAAAAAGCGGGATGATGAGCCGGAGGTCGAAAATTTCATGGGCAGTCGCACGACACGATCGATTAGACGCAGGAGCGAATCTCTGTTCGCTTTCGGGCTTCTGTACGCTGCACTCTGCAGAGCGCAGCCGATAGCGGTGTCCCCAGCTCCGGGCGGCGAGATCGCGCTCGCCGTCAAGTCGCCGATGAGCTTAGCTCGTTATGTGGAGTCGCATCGAAGCATCGAATGGAAGACTGTACGGAACGCTCTCGGGCTGGGAGAGTCCTCATACTGGCTGGCGCCTTGCGGAAGCAATTTCCCTGCAGCAGAGGCGCGTTGCTCGACTGAAGCTATTACCACGACGCGACCCGATCAGGTGATCGTAGTGATCCGAGGCGGCGTTGACTCGTACGCGGTCGAATATCTTCGTTACCTGAGGGATGCAAATGGCGGCTGGAGTTTTTCCGGAGAGAACAGCGCTCTGCAGAGAAACGCTCCCAGTGATCGGAAGCTCCTGTCGATTTGGAACGAGCCGTTTCTTGCGATCTCTAGCGATCACTCTCAAACTGGCGTGGCGACAGGGCAGATGCGCGAGGAGTGGTTTGACCTGACACAGCCAGGCTTCGAGCCTGTCTTTTCCTTTACGGTCGATGGTAGCCAGTCGCATTTTGGTTTCGGCGTTGGCCGCACGGTGCATGCCACATGTAACGTTAACCAGACCGCAAACACACAAATTATCGAACTGACGCTAAATATACACTTCGATGGTGTCGGGCTCGATCAGCAGTCCGCATATCTCGGCGTGTATGAGCGGAGGGCAGACGAGAAGACTTTCAAGCTGCACTCTGCATCGGCGGGGCTAGATCGCAGGCAACCGATCCCGGTGAAGGATTTTGCGGATCTGGCCGATCCGTTCAGCGCTATCGCAAACGAGAAGTTATTAGTGTTGGCATTTTCTGGACTTAAGAAAATCGCAACGGGTTCTAATTCTGATGCCAGGGAATGGCTAAGCTCTGTGTTGCGTCACACTGCGGATACACCTGAGAAGCGGAGCCTGATCAACCTTCTCACAAAGCCGTGAGCGGCCCCGGTTTCTCCTCCCCGAAACTCTCAGAAACGCTAGCGTGGAACGGGACGTGCCTTCGAGTGGGACGGGAACGCGGCCTGAACATTCTGCGTCCATTCCGATTCGAATTCATCCATCGATGAAGGCCTAAGTCTAACGCCCCTCCGATTGTAGACCCAGAATTCATAGATGAAGCTATCAACACTCCATCTTCGTTGGC
>DATBEF010000150.1:0-27359 GCA_036269625.1 Bryobacteraceae bacterium
CGTAGCTTCGGGGCAATGTCGTCCATCAACCAGCTGTAGCCTTGCTTGTAAGCGCAGAGCACTTCGACGTCCGTGCGATCGGCAGCAGTGCCGTGCTCGGTCAACATCTGTGTGAGTTGCGATTTCAGCTTCTGACGAACCTCCGGGCCCTCGCTCACTCGCGCAACCAAGGTTACAGGCTGATCGCGCTTCACGTCGGGTAATGCCTGGCGCACAGCGTCCAGCAGTCTGGTTCCTTCCCAGCGAATTGTGATGTCCTCGACGAACGTCGGTGTGCCCTGATGGAAGGTCATCGACGGTTCTTCATAATGCACAGCAGGCGCTTCGTCGCAGCACTGCGTTCCAGCATGCAGGCTGCCGACCTCCACCTGAATGGGAACTCCCGGCAGTTGCGCCGCGATCCGTTTCTTCACAAAATCGGAAAGCTGCGGATCCGCTAACTCTACGTCGACCTCAGCTTTCAGGTCGCTTGCCCCGGGGCTCTCGCGCTTCACTTCGTCGATCCAATGCGTCAGGTGGTACAGAGAAACAGCCGCCTGGCCAACGCCCGAACGAAGTGAGAAGAAGCGGTGAAGATCGAAGCGCAGTTCGTCCAACGCCGCATATTGCTTGCCCGTTTCCCAAAGATTCGGGAACCGGTCCGTCAGCAGCCCCAGCGCCGCGACGGATCCATCCGCATCGCCGCGGACCAGCAACGCCGGTTGCTTACCGAAAGCGCGGTCCACCACTCGCAGTTCGCCCTCGGAGGCGCCAAGCGGAGGTGCGTGATTGCCTTCCGCCTCGAACTTCTTTTCGACTTGTTTGCCCAGAGCTGAACTCTCGGAAACAACAGGCTTGACCTTTACGTCTTTCGCCAAGACATCGGTTTCAGCCTTCGCCAATGGTAGGGCCAGACCGGTCGTCTCAAGACCCATGCGCGCGGCGAGGTTCGCCATCGCGATCCCAGCGGCTCCTGCCGGAACACAAAGCTGGCTATCCAGCGTAGACGGCACAGGCATCTTCGGGACGCCCTTGAACAGACCGTGCAGCGTGTACGCAGATCCCAGATCAAAGGGCGGGGGAGTCGCAGCTTCCGATTCCGACCCTGCTCCAGCCGTGCCGGCGGAAGCGGATGCTTCACCCCCGGTCGGGCTGCCCGTGCTTGGATTGGCTGCAGCCACGGCGGGGAGCGGCTTGGCATTAACCGCGCTAAGGTCCTTCCCTGCCCCGATCGCAATCAACTCATGCACGGCAACTAAGTGAGAGGAACCAACTGCCGCCTTCAAAGCCGCTTGTGTGATACCGCTTCCCGACTGAATGAAGGCACGATTTATGCCGGCCTTTCCTTTTACATAAGTCACGCCAATCAGCTCTGGCGAAGCGGACTTACTTGTTTCCTTGCCAATGGCCGCCAACGATTCGCCAGGCGTCTTCCAAATGAACGGCGCACGGGCCGAAAATGCGTCTGCGGCGGCGGTCAATCCGGCTTCGTCCTTTCCTAAGACAATTAGCCCGCCCGATACCAGGAACACGCCGCCTTCATTCGCCTGCAATCGCTGAGAATATGCGCCAGCTTGGCCCGCCAAGCTTTTCGGAACCGACTCTCTGCCAATCCAGATGCGACGCACAACGCCCGAGTCCCGCGCGGCGCCGACCACCAGCGGTGGCGTTAGCCCGGTCGTCCCAAAAGCGAGGCGCGCGGCAAAGTTTGCTGCGGCCGCATTTTCGGCAGCGCTGGGATTCGATGGCACGACAATCTTCCCATCAATGTAGTCCGCGATACCGTCGCTGTTCGTATCCTGCAACATCCAGCCGGTAGAGAATGCATCCACCATGTGGAACCCTGAGGCCGTGGGAGCCGCGGCCTGCTTGGCTAACATCGGAACGAGTACGATTCCGGCGAGAAGTCCGCCCAGCGTCCTTTTACTCCGAAGTACGTTCTTTGTCACTGAATACCTCTTCACCGATACTGCTCTAACGATTCAGAATACGAAGCGCGCAGCTAACTCAGCCTGCTGTAGATTACCCGCCGAAGTAATTGTGCCGAACGAAGCCGACGCAGCACTGGTTACATAAGTCCCTGCAACCAAATTCTCATGTCCGAACAGGTTGAAGCATTGGCCGATTACTTCCAGCCGCCGGTGTTCAGTTTCGAAAAACGACCGGGAAACATGCACGTCAAAGCTATTGAACAAATTCGTATTGATCGCGCCCGCCGCGACAGGCGACAGGCCCAAAGTCAAAGTAGCGCGATAAGTATTAACGTCGGACAAACTGAGACCTCGGTTACCTTGGTTGCGGGAGGTTCCGGGCACATATTGCAAAGTGCCGTTCGCATTCGTCACAGATTCATAAGCGCTGAACGGCAAAGAAGAGCGAATCGTCCATATGGCGCCCAAAGTGATCTTCAAGGGCAAATTCACGGACCCGGCAGCTACCAGCGAGTTGCGAGTATCGATGTTGCTGGGTCCCCAATCTAAAGCTTCATTGGCGTAATTAGTGATAGCGGCCTGCGGATCGTTGTCTCTTGCGGAGGACAGCGTGTATGAGATGGTGCTTTGGAACCGGCGACTGAAGCGCTTGTCTAGCTCGACAAACAGCCCTTTGTATTTGGCCTGCCCTATGCTCTGATGTTGCAGAATTTGTCCCCATGCGGGTAACGGGCGCACCCTGGCGGCATTTGGATAGTTCAGGTCCACCGTGCGAAAATCGCGCAGCGTATGCTGATACACGCCATTTACTTTTACTACCAAATTGCTCGTGAACTGATGAGAGTAGCCAATGATCGACTGCTGTGAGTAAGGGTTCACGTAGTTCGGAGCGAGTACTGTCACTGTGGGCGGCGCTGTGGAACAGAAACTCGATTCGCTCTGGCCGTTAAATGGATTCAAATAAATGGGGTTTTGGATTGTGATGTTGCACGACGCCAGGTCGCGGTACTCGGGAAAGTTCAACAAAGTCTGAATGTTGTTGTAGTAAATGCCGAAGCCGCCATGAAAAACATCTTTCCCTTTATGGAATGGATCCCACGAAACTCCCACGCGCGGACCGAAGTTGTTGTCGTCTCCCCGCTTGGCCGGATTGCCCATGAACGGGATCGGCTTCGAATAAGAATTGAGATTTATCCCCTCATCGAACGAGCCCAGTTCACGGTCGTATCGCACGCCCAGATTGACCGTCAACCCGGGCCGTACGCGCCACTCGTCGCTCGCAAAGAAGCCCAGTTCCCACGTCGGAGCGCTGGTCGCGATAGGAGGAACGGAGGCTGTGAATAAGATCGGGTTCGTCAGTGCCGCCAGCGATGCCGCGCTGAAGGGATTAAATGGCTGGTCAGTCGCGAACGTGTAAGTTCCCTGTACGTTACTGGCCGTAGCATCGATAAATGGAATGTAGTTGATGTCAAATCCGAACCGGAACGTGTGATCTCCCTTTTGCAGGCTGAATACATCATTACCCTCCCATCGTCTTTCAACACCATCCTCCTGGTATCCGGCGCCGTAACTGAAGCTTGGAAAGACGTAACCGACTTTAAGATTTGCAGTTGCTGCCGGCGAGGTCGCCAACGTATTCGCGTCGCGCCAGACCGACCCGGGCGGGCCCAACAAATAGGAAGAAATCCCCCACTGGAAATGAAACTCATTCACGATGGAAGGCGTAGGCGTCCAGGTATCCCCAGCAACAATCGATTTGCGCGGAATCAGACCGTCATAGCAATTTCGCTCGGCGCTCCCGCCGCATCCTTGATACGTTAGCCGGTTCCATTCCTGCCCATAGCGCACGAAAACGCTGTGATTGTTGCTGAACTGGTGATCCAGCCGCGCTGTGATCATTTGATCGTACCCAGGTTGCGTAAATGTGCCCTGTGAGGCGCCATAGAACTGAGGCTGGGCCGTGAAAATCGTGAAAGAAGCATTGGTTTGCGTTCTCTCATAGGCCAAATAAAAATGCGTCCGATCCTTCACGATTGGGCCGCCGATGTCCGCGCCAAATTGGTTGCGATTGAATGGATTTCCAGTGTGCTCCCGCGTTTCAGCCGCCTGCTGAAACTCGTTATCGTGGTTCAGCGCTTCGTTCCGCCAATATTCGAATATTTCACCGTGGAACGCATTCGTCCCGCTTTTCGTGGCAACGGATACCAGACCGCCCATATACAAACCAAATTCCGCCGGATATTCGGCAACGTAGACTTTAAACTCCTGCACCGCGCCTTCCGGGAAGTTCTGCCGCGGCTCGCCTTGTTCTGCCCATGTGTTGCGGACGCCATCGATCATGAATCCGTTGGCATAAAAGTATTGGCCGCCGCCCACCTGCACATTGTTGTAAAAGGTGCGAGAGGCGTTTTGTGTCGTTCCCGGCTCAAGTAATGCCAGGTTCAGATACTGCCGTGTATTCACCGGAAGCGTTGTGATCTGCTGTTCAGTTACAACTCCTGAAACATCGGCATGGGTCGTATCCACCGCTGGCGTCTCCGCCTCTACCGTTATGGCGGACTGAACCGAGGCCAGAGCCATGGATATATTCCGCTCGATATCGGTCCCGATTTGCAGTAGTAAGTCCTTCAACTCGTATTTCGCCCAGCCAGCCTTCTCCGCGGTAACCGAGTAAGTGCCGGGTTGGAGCGGAGCGACCAGGTAATGACCACCGCTGTCCGACTTAGTGATGCGAGTAACACCGGTATCCCGGTTGGTCACAGTCACCGTGGTATCGGGCATCGCGGCTCCAGTCGAGTCCGTGATGACGCCTTGGATTTGGGCGCCTGCTTCTTGAGCAGCAGCCGGAAGACTCAGCAGAGCAAATGCCGTTACCCCGGCAAATAACAAACGAAGAGCGTGCGGCACAATGAAACCCCATTCTTGAATTTTCACGGCAACCCGGCGTGGATAGTTGCTTATAACATGTATACTGATGGCTGTCAAATCAGAAAACTCTAACGCGTCAAACCCTTATGAATATTGAGGATTAGCTTGACATTGCTTTGGTCGCTCTGAATAATGAATAAGCATTGTATACCGTTTAGACGTGACAACAGCCGACCGCCTCTACCGCCATCTGAAGGAAGATGTGACCACCTGCGCGCTTGCGCCGGGGTCGCCAATATCTGAAAACGAGTTGTGTCTGCGATATCGCACCAGCCGCACTCCGGTTCGCGAGGCCTGCCGCCGATTGGCCCGGGAAGGGCTCATCACCATCATTCCCTTTCGCGGTTACTTCATCACTCCGCTAACTCTGGCGGAGTTTCAGAACCTGCACGAAGTGCAATTGATTGTTGAGCCCGCGGCGGCATCATTAGCCGCGCAACGCGCTACTCCCGCCCAGTTAAAAGCCATCGAGAAGGCCGGCCGTTATGAGTATCGCGTAGGCCAAAAGAACAGTTACTTCACGTTCCTGCAAAGAAACTACGAACTGCACGTCGGCATCGCCGAGGCCTCGCAGAATGATCATTTGGTGGAGATTGCCACCACCATCCATACCAGGCTGATGCGTTTCTTCTATTTGATTATTGCGATGGATGCGTATGGACCCGCGCTGGTGGAAGAACACGAAAAGATGATTGCCGCGATACGCGCACGGAACGCGGCGCTCGCCAGTGAACGCGCTGCTGAACATGTTCGCAAGACGATTGCCCGCAGCACGGGTATGATTACGCAGTCGATCCACACCAGGTTCGACGGATCGGCGGCCGAAGCGCCCAATGCCCGTCTGGATATCGTCGAAATTGGGCCGGGAATCAAGGCCGGTAATTCGCATCCGAAGCGTACGACGAAAACGGTGCGTGCCTGGACTGCCGCTCCAACCGGCAAATGGCCAAATTAAACTCGGTAGGCGTTAAATTAGGCATCCAATGCGCATCGCCATCGACACCGGAGGAACATTCACCGATTGTGTGTACCGCTCCGGCGGTGCGCTCCGGGTGCTGAAAATTTCCTCCACGCCGGCCGATCCGGCCGAAGCCGTCCTATCCGCCATTGCTGCGATCACAGCAGGACGCGATGAAATCGAGCGCGATAAGAATGTGGAGGTCCTTCACGGTACTACCGTCGGCACAAACGCACTGTTGGAGCGCAAAGGCGCGCGTACCGCTTTGGTCACTACCGCGGGTTTCGAAGACGCCCTCGCCATTGGCCGCCAGGCAAGGCCCAGGCTGTACGATTGGTTCTACACTCCCGAACCGCCGCTCGCGCCGCAGGGCCTGCGTTTTGGAATTTCAGAACGCGTCACCAGCGAAGGAACGATCCTTCGTTCGGTTGATCCGCAAGATCTGGAGCGGCTCCATCAATCGATTCGGGATGCAAGGGCCGAGTCCGTAGCAGTATCACTACTCTTCTCCTTCGCCAATCCGGCAAACGAGCAGGCCGTGGTCTGCTCTCTGCGGAGCTTGGGTATTCCGGTATCCGCATCCCATGAAATCCTGCCCGAGTTTCGCGAGTATGAACGCGCGTCAACTGTAGTGATTAACGCCTATCTCGCCCCTAAGATGCAGAATTATGTGGGGCGGCTCAAAAAGCATCTCGAGGCAGCCGACTCCAGGCTTTTTGTTATGCAATCCTCGGGCGGCATCACGCCAGCCGCGATCGCCGAGCGGGAACCAGTTCGCACCATACTGTCCGGCCCCGCCGGTGGAGTCGTAGGCGCGCTGCACGTCGCCCGATCAGCCGGATTTAACGATATCCTCACGTTCGACATGGGCGGCACCTCAACGGATGTCGCGCTCGTTCAGGCCGGATCTGGTGTCGGCACGGCAAGTCTGGCGACCACGACCGAATCGAAGATTCTGGGCATGCCCGTCGCAGTGCCAACATTAGAGATCAACACCGTCGGGGCGGGCGGAGGTTCGCTCGCCGGATTCGATCGCGGCGGCGCCTTGAAAGTAGGACCGGAATCGGCGGGTGCAGATCCTGGGCCCGTGTGCTACGGCCGCGGGACCACGCCCACCGTTACAGATGCGAATCTGGTGCTGGGCCGCTTAGACGAAGACCATTTCCTCGGCGGGAACATGCGCCTGGACCTGGCGCGGGCTCGGCATTTCTGCGATGCTGCGAAACAACCGCTGCCGCGAATCGAAGACTTCGCAGAGGGCGTCATTCGCCTCGCCGACTCCCATATGGAAAAGGCGCTGCGCAAAATCTCGATTGAGCGCGGCCTCGATCCACGCGATTTTGCGCTGGTCAGTTTCGGCGGCGCGGGGCCGCTGCATGCGTGTGCCCTTGCCCGCGCCCTGCGAATTCCCAAGGTGCTGGTACCCCAGATTCCCGGCGCGCTTTCCGCCTTCGGCATCCTGGTGTCCGACATTGTCCGCGACTACTCGCGCACGGTCATGCTGAACGCGGGAGATCGCGAGGCGCTCATGGCTCACTTTAATGATTTGGAACGTCTCGCCGGCCCCGCTGGCCTATATCTACGTTCCCTTGACGTGCGTTATGCCGGGCAAGGCTATGAGCTCGCCGTGGATTGGTGCGACGACTTCCCCTCTGAATTCCATCGGCAGCATCAAAGCCGTTACGGCTATTCCGATCTGCACCGCTCTGTGGAGGTGGTCAACGCCCGTCTCCGCTGCGTAACCCCGACTGAAGCCGATGCTCCGGTCCGCCACCCGTGTACCCCGAACGATGGCGCAAACGCTGTCGTCAAATCAAAGCCGATTTACTGCGACGGTGAGTGGCGCCAAGGGCTGCTCTACGATCGACCCTTACTCACTGCAGGCGCAGTTTTTGAAGGCCCCGCGCTGGTCGTCGAATATAGCGCTACTACCTTTGTTCCGCCGCGCAGCCTTGTACGGGTCGATGAATATCTAAATCTCATGGTGGAGGTGAACCCGTGAGCTTAGCGGCTAGCCATGACCCGGTCGAACTGGCCATCTTTCAAAGCGCCTTTCATTCGATCGCCGAGGAAATGGGAGCCGCCCTTCGCCGCACATCCTTTTCCCCCAACATTCGCGAACGCCGCGATTATTCGAGTGCTGTGTTTGATGACGCTGGTCAAATCATCGCGATGGGCGATGACATGCCGGTGCATCTCGGCTCCATGCCGATGTCGGTTCGGGCCGCGTTGGACAAGCTCACCCTGGACTCGGGCGACGTTGCGATTCTCAATGATCCATATGATGGCGGAACTCATCTGCCGGATATCACGCTGGTGATGCCCATCTTTATTGATCACGATTCCAGCGCCGCCTTTTATGTAGCGAATCGCGCGCACCATGCCGACGTTGGCGGCGCCTACCCCGGCTCCATGGGCCTGTGCCAGGAAATCTGGCAGGAAGGCATACGTATACCGCCCGTCAAACTGGTGCGCGGCGGCGTAGTAGATCAGCAGTTACTCGCTCTCATCTTGAACAACGTGCGCACTCCTCGCGAACGCGAGGGCGATTTAACCGCGCAAATCGGCGCCTGCCGCATTGGCGTGCAGCGCGTCTCCGAATTAGCCGCCAAGTACGGTTTAGATCGTGTACGGACAAACGTACTGAGAATGCTCGATCATTCGGAAACCCTAACGCGAGACTATCTCGCGCAGCTGCCCGAAACTCAGGCCTCTGCTGAAGATTTCCTCGATAACGATGGCATCACCGACGATCCCGTCCGGATTGCTGTCACCCTGAGCGTTCGCTCCAATCCAACAAGTTTGGTGGTTGATTTCACCGGCTCCTCTCCCCAGGTTGCCGGCAGCTTGAATGCCGTCGCCGCAATTACCTATTCCGCAACGTTCTACGTTTTGCGCTGCCTGTTGCCGGAAGAAGCGGCTCCAACCGCCGGCTTGATGCGTCCGGTCTCGCTGGTGCTTCCGGAGCGCAGCGTGGTGAACGCACAAGCGCCTGCGGCCGTCGCGGGCGGCAATGTGGAGACATCACAGCGGATCACCGATGTACTCCTGCGGGCGTTCGCGGCCATTGTCCCCGATCGCGTTCCGGCCGCTAGTTCAGGCACCATGAATAACTTGACGATCGGCGGCGTCGATCCCCGCACGGGCCAGCTTTACACCTATTACGATACGATCGGCGGAGGCGGCGGAGCGCGGCCAAATGCTCCCGGCATCTCCGGAATTCACACGCATATGACGAATTCGCTGAACACGCCCATTGAGGCGCTCGAATACTCGTATCCGTTTCGAGTGCGCCAATACTCATACCGAACCGGTTCCGGCGGCCAAGGCAAATATACGGGCGGCGACGGACTCGTGCGTGAAATCGAATTGCTTGCGCCAGCGCAAATTACCCTACTCTCCGATCGGCGTATCCATGCTCCTTACGGGCTCGCCGGTGGCGCCTGCGGAGCTTGCGGCCGCAATATCTTGATCGAGAATGGCGTGGAACGGGAACTACCCGGTAAATGTAACTTCCGCGTGAATGCGGGCGCAATTCTCCGGATCGAAACGCCCGGCGGTGGCGGCTGGGGCCAATCGACACAGATCTAACCGGGATACTTTAAATCTTCAGGGCGCCAGCTTTCAGCACTCAGCGATCAGCAGTTAGCCTGCGGCAATCACGCTGCTAGGGATTCGAAGCCAGCGCAAAAGCTGACGGCTAAGAGCTGATCGCTGCGCAAGGCTATGGCCCAACTGGAACGCTCAGACGAATGGTGCCATCTACATCCACCATGAACGGCTTATGTGGAATCGCGTCCCGGCCTGTCCACACGTAGAGAGCGACCCCCGCCGCCGGAGAAGCGCCTGCAGGATACACCCCCGCGAGTTTCCAATCCTCAGGGGCATTGTGAAGCATTTGTTCCAGTTCCGTGTAGTGTGGTGAGGGATCGCGGTGGGATGTCCTATCCATCACGAGCAAGCCCACCGGAATCGATTTCAGTTCTGCCGCTAAATCGTCCGAGCTGCTGAACCGTAGATGGTAATTCCGGCCTAGCCAGTCACTGCTGGCGAGCAGGCGGCTTGCGCGCAGCACTACGTGCCTCGGGCGTGGTGTGTCCCACTGCGCCAATTGCGAAATAAACTCCCCTTCGCCGTCTCCTTCAGAAGCCACCAGAATCACGTGCCGGGAATATTCCTGCGATATTGCGATCGTTTTGCCGAGGTCGCTATATATGGACGCTTTGCGTTTCGGAATCGAAAATGATGTCGCGGCAAATAGAACCCCAACTATTACCGCTGCCGCTACTGCCCGCCACTCAATTGCAATCCGCGGAGCCCGTATCCACCGGATTACTATACTGGCGCCCTTTGTCATCAACAGCAACCAAACGGGCAATATCATCAGCAGATATCTGTCTTCCAATCCGGCGGGTACCAATGAATGAAACAGCAGGAAGGCCAAAACCCAGGCAATTAGCGACACCCACAATGGGCTTGCCTGCCGCTTCGCAATCGAACGAACTACGGCGCCGAGCCCAACCACTGCACAAAGCGAAACACCAAAACTGCTTTCCTCGAATAGCTTGCTGATGTAAAACCAGATCGCGTGGACGACAAAGGAAGGAGTCAGTTGATATTCCATCGTCGAACGGATCAGGTCTCGGGTAAACCAGGTCCACGGTATCGTACATGCCGCGACAAGCAGGCCCGCCGCCCAGAGTCGCCAATCGCGAAGCACTTTGACGTTCCGCGCGAGGAGCATGGTGACCGGCGGCAGGAGCGCCAAAGCGTACCCGTTTCCCTTCGTAAGAATGCTCAGCGAGGCCAGAACCGCGAACAGCACGATGCTCCGAGTCCGCCCTTTCTCGAGAAAATCCGCCCACGCAATCACCGCCCCGAACGAAATTAACGCTACCGGCAAATCGGACATTATGGTGCCGCTGAATAGTTGCACGACATATATCAGCGGCAACAATAACGCCGTAACCAGGCCCACCCAAATGGAGTGGAATTCTCGTTCTGCTACCCAGAACAACGCCGTCGCAAAGGCCGCATTCAACAGAGCCATCAAGACCAGGTCGGCATGGATGCTGTCACCGAAACCGAGCATCCAGACCGCCTGTAATACATAAAACACCGGCGGCCAGTGACCGATCGCGACTTTGGGGTAATGCGCATAGAAATTCTCGGCGAACGCCTTGGGCGGCCAGGGACAACCATGCACAAAGTAGTCGTGAACCATCAGGCCCGTGACATAGTGCGCCGGATCGTCGGATTCGACATTCAAGTCACTCCCGTAGGCGTTCCCAACATATTGAAGAAGGAGAGCCAGCACCCAGAAAAAAACAAGGATGACGAGCAGGCGAATAGCCTTCTCGATGCGTCGAGAGACCAGCGGTTCCGTGCGGTCTCGTTCTAAGAGGGCATTCACAGGTGCTCTTCAGAATGTCTAAAGATGGAACTTCTTAGGCGGTTCGCACTTTAGGAATGCGAGCCTCAAGCGAAGGCAGCGCCGGAAAATCCGTATAAGGCGCGGCTTGGTACCAATAAGCGACCGAGAAAAAGTTATCGCCGCGATCGTTGGCGTGCCCATGTTCGATAGTATATTTCAGGTACTTTTCAAATGTGACGGGATTATCACCATGCCATCGATAACAGCAATAACGCCCGCCAGTACGTTCGGGCGCGACGATCAATGGCGCGCCATACATATGATAAGCGAACGGCTGCGCGCCATCACGTCCGCCAAAGTCCCAACTCCCCAGAAAATAGTCCTCCGACCCGGTGCCGTTGATCAAAGGTTTCGATTCGTCATCGACAAAAATCATCTCGTCGCCTTCACCCCACCAGCGCTCGGCATTTTGAAGCACTCCAAGCGTGACGCCCATCAGGTGGCCGCGTCCGCGCGTCTCCGCGAAGACGTAATTAAAGCGCCCGTCGAGATTGATCTTCGCTGTCTCGCCGGTCGTTGGAACGCATGGCGCCGCCTGGCGATACTGGGCGTGGAAATACAGCGCGTCCGCCGGCAGCCGCGGAACGGTCATGTAATCGATATTTGAGTAGAACGAGCCTACCTCCTGCCGGCCTTCATTGGTCACAGTGATGCGCGCGGAGGTGGCATATGGCATCGCAAAATAGCAGTTGAGCGACTTTCCGGGCGAGCACGCAAGATAGGCCGATTCATAAATTTGATACGAGTTGAGATTCAGGCCGAAGAAATCGCCGATGGGCGTTTCGATGCTAGGCTTGCTGTTGCCGTCCCAGTACGCACGCAAAACTAGTTCCTTTAAATGATCTCCGCTACGCGCCGCAATCGTGAACCAGATATGCGTGATCACGCCCGGACCAGCGGCGTTAAACACTTCCTGCACGCCCCCGGGGGAAATAGGCCAGGAATCATGATTCCCGCCTGTTCGATCGAAGCTCGACTGTTTTAACGATTTGTAATTCTGGGCGCGGGTGTATTTCGGAAGGAATGCGAACTCATCATTACGGCTGCTGTCTTGAGCATGAGCGATCTGCTCGGCCCCAGCGACTCCTCCCGCTACAAGCGCTCCGCGCAGAAAGGCGCGGCGTGGTTTGGACGACTCAGTCATGGCGGGATTATAACGCGACAGCCTGTGGCGCGGACTCATTGCCGCCAGCCCGTAAAAATTCGCCTCTGGCGAAAATACGCCCGCAAATATGCTTTCCCTATTGATATTATGTCCAGACCGCCTTAAACTCGACTCAATCGCTTTTTGCTTTAGAGAGGATTCCATGTCGAAAATTACCCGTCTGTCAGCGGGCCTTGCACTATTCTGCCTGATCAGTCTTAGCCTCTACGCCCAGGCCATTTTCGGTACCTTAACGGGCGTCGTAACCGACCCTTCTGGAGCGGCGGTCGCGAATGCGAAAGTCACCCTTCGTGACGCCGCTTCGGGATCAACGCGCGATAGCCAAACCGACGGTTCCGGCTATTACACGTTTGCGTCCGTCCCCGTCGGAACATACGTGCTTACGATCTCGGCGGCCGGCTTTCAAACTTCTAAGGAAGAGGGGATTGCATTAGGCGGCGGTGAAAAGCGCAACGTTAACGTATCCCTGGTCGTCGGCAGCACCAACCAAACTGTTGAGGTGGTGGGCGCCGCGGATATCGTTACTCCTGTCGATTCCGGTGAAAAGTCGGACATCTTGACAACCAAAGAACTGCAGAACTATGTGCAAGTCGGAAGCAACGCGGCCGAGTACATAAAAATCATGCCCGGGTTTGGCGTTCAAAATGGAAGTTCGAATCACGCCAGCTACACGGGACAAACCATCGGTATCAACGCCAACGGCGACAGTGGAAGCCAGAGCCCGTTGAACAACAACTACAGTTACAACGGACTCCCTGGCAACACGCTGGACATCGTGGCCGACGGAGCGCATGTCTCCGACCCCGGTTGTAACTGCGACACGCCCGTCAATCCGAATGCGGACTTCATACAAGAATTCAGGGTTCTGGCTTCGAACTTCAGCGCAGAAGAACAGAAGGGGCCCATGGTCATCACGACAGTAACTAAGTCGGGCGGTTCCGATTTCCATGGCAATGCGTTCTTTTCCGCCCGTAATTACACCCTGAACTCGAATGACGCGCTGTTCAACGCGGAAGGCCAGAAGCAGCCGCAAAATAAGTACTATTATCCCGGCGGCAGCATCGGCGGCCCAGTGCTGATCCCATGGACGCACTTCAATCACGATCGCAATAAGCTGTTTTTCTTTACCGGCTACGAATATTTCTATCAGGTTCTCGACACGGGGCTATTGCGCGCGACCGTTCCCACAACGAGCGAACTTTCCGGAGACTTCTCCGCGGCCTCGATCGCGGGCGAAGGTAACATCACGGCCTCCGGCAAGGCTCCTGGACAGGTTAATACCTCGCTGTTCCCTGGCGGACAGATCCCGGCCTCCCAGATCAATCCCAGCACCTTGGCCCTGATGAAGTTATACCCGGCCGCTAATGCCAATCCAAATGCTACGGGCGGATATAACTACGTTCAGTCGGAAATTTTTAACCAGAACAACTATCAATGGGTTTCGCGAGTTGACTACAACATCAGCGATAACACAAAACTTTTCGTCCGCTACAACCTCCAGCGCGAGACTCAGCAGTTCCCGGTCGGTTTGTGGTGGCGCAACACCGACCAGGTTCCCTATCCTACCCCGATTCAGGGTCTAAACCGTTCGGACTCCGTTACGGGATCGTTGACCCATGTGTTCAGCCCGAGCATGACTAATGAAGTCGTAATGGCCTACACGTTCGTCGGTTTTCCAAACGTTTTTGAAAATCCGGCGAAAGTCAGCCCCACGGGCGTCGGCTTCACGGACCCGCTGCTGTTCAAAAATAACGTTCCCCAGATTCCCTCTTTTGGCCAGTTTGGACCAGCAGAAGCTGCGCTCATATTCAATCCGGGAGGTTTCGAGGCCGGTGGCGCCAGCTCCGGGCTCTATGCGAATAAGTACATGCCCAGCGTCAGCGACACGCTGACCAAGGTTTGGGGAACTCATACGCTCAAGGCTGGTTTCTTCTACGAGTGGATCAGGAACGCTCAGCCCGCCAGTAATGACACCAACGGCGAAATGATATTCAATCCCCCCGGCAACCAATTCACGACAGGCAATGCTTTTGCCGACGAGTTGACTGGAAACCTGAACTCGTTTACCCAGCAAAACTTCAATCGCATTAACGATATCTCCTACAACACTTATGAAGGCTTTATCCAGGATTCATGGAAAGTTAGTAAGCGTTTAACTTTGGAGCTGGGCCTGCGGATGACCCACTTTACACCCTGGTCCGATGACGAGGGCTATGGTTACTCCATATTCAATCCTTCTAATTACAGCAACTCGGGCTGCGCGGCGGCGCCCACTTTTTGCGGGTTCGAGTGGCACTCCCGCGACGCGGCTGTTCCTCTCGGTGGATTCCCAATGAGAACACTCTTCTGGCAGCCCCGGTTTGGCGTAGCATATGACCTTACAGGAAAAGGCAACACCGTCCTGCGCGGCGGATGGGGCAGATTTTACTACCATTCCGGCCAATTCACTAGCGGATTGGATACGTCGGCGGGTTCGGAGGGGGTCACTTTAAATTCAACCAACTGGTGCGGCACGCCCCCGTGCACGTCGGCCCTTCTCGTCGGTAAGCTTGGTTCAATCCCTTTTACGGCTACTCCGCCTACTCCATCCGCGGTTGACAGTAAGGACAGTGCGCAGCCCTACACCGATAGCTACAGTTTCACCGTTTCGCAGCGTCTGCCGTGGGCCAGTCTACTTGAAATGGCATATGAGGGCAATAACAGCCACGATTTGCAAAACAGCGCCGGCGCTGGAAGCAACCTCAACTTAGTCCCTGTTGGAGCGCTGTTCGGTCAACCCAATCCAGCCAATGCTAATGCCAACAACTTCCGTCCATATCCGGCATATGGCGACATCAACTTGGCGACAAATAACCTCTACTCCAATTACAATTCCCTGCAGATTAAGTACCTTCGCCAGAGAAGCCGCTATACCATTAGCGCGAATTACACTTATGGTAAGTCGCTGGGCATCGTTAGCCCCAACGGCAGCAACTTGAGTAGTCTTCAAGCCACGCTCGATCCGTTCAACCTCGGGCAGAACTATGGCGCCGAGCCGGGCGATCGCAGACACATCTTCAACGCCGCTTACTCAATAGAACTGGGCAATCCTAGCCACTCCAATAAGTTCGTGGCCGGCGTCGTCAACGGCTGGCAGCTCTCAGGCGTGACACAGTGGCAGAGCGGTGCGAATCTTACCTACAGCGGCAACGGCTTCAATTACAGTATGGCCCTGACTGGGTCTGGCGTCCCCTGCCCAACTGCGGCTCTCGCCAAGGGTGTGGCCTATCCGGTCGTTTGCGGCACCAATGCGGTTATACCCGGTTCGGTCAGCGCTACAAATTTAACCGGAATCGCGATCGGCAATCAATCCATCCTGGGAACAAACGCGATTCAGCTGAATCCGCTTTTGACCTGCAATCCCTCATCGGGCCTGGGTAAAAACCAATTTATTAATCCCAGCTGCTTCTCGGTACCCACAACCGTTGGCCAGAACGGTCCAACGCTTCTCCCAGTCTCCTATGGTCCGGCCTTCTTCAACTCCGATCTCGGATTGTTCAAGAATTTCCAGATCAAAGAGTCGATGAAACTACAATTCCGGATTCAGGCCTATAATTTCCTGAATCACCCGTTGTGGTCATTTAATGGCAGCAACCTGGGGCTCTCTTTCACTCAAAACGCAAACGGCACTTTCACAAATGCGAGTCCTAACTTCGGAACCGTGACCACTAAGCAGGGCAATCGCATCGTTGAACTGGCGGTGAAGTTCTACTTCTAGCGTGTAGCACGGATACCCATCCACGCTCTCTATCGCTGAGTATTACAATTATTGTTCTTGATGTACCGTTTACTGGCAGCCGGAATTCTTCTGGCGGGGTTGCTCTATAGCCAGGCATCCTCGCCAGAGGCTTCGTTACAACGAGCAGTCGAACTGCAGCAACAAGGAGATCTGGAAGGAGCCGTAGCAGGCTTTCGAAACTTCCTGGCTGAGCGCCCGAACGAAGTGGCCGTGCGCTCGAATCTGGGTGTCGTCCTATCGCGCCTCGGACGCTACGACGAAGCTATCGCCGAATACCGGAAGGCGCTTGAGGTCGAGCCCGCAAACGCCAGTATTTCCCTGAATCTCGGCTTGGCATATTACAAATCGGGGCGGATCTCCGAAGCCGCCAAAGCCTTCTCTGAAGTACATGAGAACGTGCCAGACAATCAGCAAGCTACGCTCCTTCTGGCCGATTGCGACTTGAGAATGGGCCAAAACGACAAAGTCGTCGCCCTACTGTCCCCGCTAGAGCAGCATAACGCTAACGATCTCGCGATCGCTTATTTACTGGGCACGGCACTCATTCGCGATAACCGGGTTGAAGAAGGACAGCGGCTCGTCGATCTCATTCTCCGCAATGGAGATTCGGCCGAAGCACGATTCCTGCTCGGCAGCCAAATATTCGCATCAGGAGATTTCCCGGCTGCCGTGAAGCAGTTTTCCCGCGCCATCGAACTGAATCCTAAATTGCCAACACTTCAATCCTTCTACGGCCAGGCGCTATTGAACACTGGCGATCCCGATGCCGCGGGAACCGCCTTTCAGAAAGAACTCGCCGATGACCCCAATGATTTCTCCGCCAATTTGTATTTGGGCGAAATATTGATCCAGAGAAAAGAGTGGAATGAAGCCAAGCCTTTGCTGGAACGTGCACTGCAAGTGCGGCCGGACTCGGTCCAGGCGAAGAGCGACTTAGCGAAGGCAGCCGCTCATGAGGATCTAGGGCCTGGCGTTTCAGTTGGCCAGCCCGGGCTCAAGCCGGGAGATCCCGCTCCTGAATTCACCGCAATCCGAAAAGGTTCCGAAGAGCCAGTCACGCTAGCTCAGTTGCGCAATTCCGGACCGGTCGTGCTTGTGTTTGGAAGTTACACTTGCCCCAATTTCCGGGCTGCGGCCGGCACGCTTAATAAGCTGTATGCAACGTTCAAGGGTCGAATTGGTTTCTATCTCGTCTATATCCGCGAGGCGCACTCCACAGATGATTGGGAGAGCACGCGAAACGAACGCGAAGGAATCGTTTTACGCCCTGCGACGAACATTAGCGAACGGCAGGAACATGCGGCCATGTGCGTCCGCAAGCTGCATCTGGACTTCCCTGCCCTCCTGGATGGAATGAATGGCGACGCCGAAAAGGCCTATGCGGCATGGCCCAGCAAAGCGTACGTGATCGACGGACGCGGAAACATTTTCTTTGCTACCGGCCTGAGCGAGCTCGACCTCAAGCCCGATCAGCTTCACGCCGCCATTCAGAATGTAAGTGCTTCGACCCAGGATCCGCAGGCATTGGTTGAAGATGCGATAGCAAAACAGCGCGCCGGCGATCTTGAAGGCGCGGTGAAAGAGTATCGAGAGTTTTTGAAAGCTCATCCAGAAGCAACGGCCATCCACTCCAATCTAGGCGCTGCTCTCGCGGGATTAGGCCGATTCTCCGAAGCCGTCACCGAATACAAGACCGCTCTAAAACAATCGCCCTCACTGTCCGGACTTTCGCTTAATTTAGCTTTGGCCTATTACAAAATGGGCCGTATTGGAGACGCCCAGGCTGAGTTGGTCAAGGTGCACGCGGAGACTCCAACCAACAGTCAGGCGACGCTTCTGCTGGCAGATTGCTATTTGCGAATGGGGCGTAACCAGAATGTCGTTACCCTTCTACAGCCGGTCCAACACGACCATCCGGATGATCTGGCAATTGCTTATCTATTGGGCACAGCCCTAATTCGCGACAACAAGGCAGATCAAGGCCAATTTCTGGTTGATCGTATTCTGCGCAATGGCGACTCAGCGGAAGCCCATTTGATGCTCGGCACCGCCAAGATGCAAGTTAAAGATTTCGCCGGAGCAAGAGACGAATTCTCCAAGGCAGTCGCGCTGAACCCGAATACTCCCGAAGTCCACGTGCTCTACGCGCAGGCCCTCCAAGCGACAGGAGACCCGGATGGCGCCCTCAAACAATTCAAGGCTGAACTGGCGATCGATCCATACAACTTCGATTCAAATCTTGCCATGGGAGTGCTGCTGCGGCAAGACGAAAAATTAGATGAGGCGCTCCCATATCTCAATCGCGCTTTGAATGTCAGGCCAGGTGATATGGGCGTTCGCTATCAAATTGCGACAATCGCACTTTCTCAGGGTAAGGTCGATGAGGCTCGTACCGAACTCGAATCCATAGTAAAGGAAGCACCGCAATTTACCGAGGCGCACGTCTCGCTGGCAACGGCCTATTACCGGTTAAAACGTCCCAGCGACGGCAACCGCGAGCGTCAGATTGTCCAGAAATTGACCGCCGAAGCGCAAGCCAAGCAGCCGGGAGTGAGGCCGCAATGATCCTGGCTTTGGCAGGATCTTCTGCTTGCGCCACTTGTCATCAGCGCGAATACATATCGCAACTTACAACCTCGATGGCGCGTGCCATGGAGCCAGTTGCCTCTTGCAGCATTCTCCAACAACACCCGGCGCTCACGTTCCGAGAAGGTATTTACTATTATCGAATCGAGCGGCAAGGAAATACCAGCCTGTATTCCGTCACGGATGGAAAGGAAACCATTACTGCGCCGCTTGAATATGCCTTCGGGCTAGGAAACGCCGGCCAGACCTATGTTTTTGAGCGAGGTGGCAATTTCTACGAAAGCCGCGTCAGCTTCTACCAAGCGGTCAATGCCCTTGACTTGACCATGGGCGCCTCCAACATCACTCCGCGCAATATAGAGGAAGCTTCCGGGCGGCTGATGAGCCGACCCGAGGCCGAGCAATGCTTCGGTTGCCACACCACAAGCGCCCAACGGGACGCCTTCCGAACGCCGGAATCACTTACTCCCGGAGTGACATGCGAGCACTGCCATGGATCGGCCATCGCGCACGTTGAAGGATTTCATCAAGGAAAGCCCGTGGCCATGAAGAGCATGTCCGCCATCTCGACGGAGGAGTTGTCCGATTTCTGTGGCCAGTGTCATCGAACCTGGGCGCAAATTGCCGCAGACGGCCCCCACAACATCAACAATGTCCGCTTCCAGCCGTATCGATTGGCGAGCAGTAAGTGCTACGATCCGACGGACAAACGCATCAGTTGCGTGGCCTGCCACAACGTTCACCAGGAGATCGTAAGCTCGGATTCGTTCTACGATCGTAAGTGTTTAGCCTGTCATGCGAGCGCCAAGTCCTGTCCGGTTTCGAAGCAAGACTGCGTCTCCTGCCACATGCCTAAACTGGAGCTTCCCGGAGCCCACTACAAGTTCACCGACCATCGGATCAGAATCGTGAGGGCAAATGCGTCATATCCGCCATAATATGACGCGGCGAGAGTTGATCTGGCTCTCTGCCGCAGTGCCCTTGCTTGGACGATCTGCCAACACGAACCAGAGTGAGGCGCTGTTTGAAGAAGTCCCCATGTCGTCGACCGGCATCCAGTGGGTCCACGATAATGCCATGTCTCCGGAACACTATTTACCGGAAACACTAGGTCCAGGCTGTGCGTTTCTCGATTACGACAACGACGGATGGATGGATATTTACCTGGTCAATAGTGGACCGTGCGATTTTTGGAAACCTCCCAAACCGATTCGAAACGCGCTCTACAAAAACAATCGCGATGGCACCTTTACGGATGTCACGGAGAAAGCCGGCGTATGTGGCGGCACTTTCGGAATGGGTGTCGCTGTTGGCGATTTTGATAACGACGGATGGCCGGATATTCTGGTCACGGCTTACGGCAGATGCATCCTTTACCAGAACAATCGCAACGGCACGTTTAGCGATGTTGCTGATAAAGCCGGGCTTGCCACGCCAGGATGGACCACCAGTGCTGTTTGGTTCGATTACGATAACGACGGCAAGCTCGATCTATTCATTTGCAGCTTCGTAGATTACTCAGGCGCCCACAAGTTTTCTTGCGGTGATAACAAGATCGGAAAGCATTATTACTGCATTCCGCGCATGTTCAGCGGAACTGCCAGCTTTCTCTACCACAATAATGGCGATGGCACCTTCACCGATGTCACAAAGGGCACTGACATCGCCAAATCCATCGGTAAAGGTTTGGGCGTCGTTGCCACCGATATCAATAATGACGGGCTGTTGGATCTGTTTGTGGCAAACGACACGGTACAAAACTGGCTTTACGTGAATCGTGGGCCAGGACCGCATGGCACTTGGAAATGGGAGGAGATCGCCCTTCAGGCGGAAGTTGCGTTTAGTGAAAACGGGCAGGCCAGGTCCGGAATGGGAGTTGATGCGGCTGACGTGAATGGCGATGGATGGCAGGACCTTTTCGTGGCTAATGTCGACCAGGAGAGGTTTTCAGTCTATTTAAACAATAAGAACGAGACCTTTCGGGACGTCGCGCACATCGAAGGTGTCGCTCAAGCAACTCGACTGCTGAGCGGGTGGGGGCTTAAGTACTTCGATTACGATAACGACGGCGAAGTTGATCTATTCCTTGCCAACGGACATCCGGACGACATGATTGAGCATTATTCCCTACAGGTGAAGTACAAGGAACCTCTGCTGCTTTTTCACCAGCAGGGCAATGGTAAGTTCCAGAATGTCAGCGATCAAGCGGGTCCGGCATTTCAGAACTACTACGCCGCCCGCGGTCTCGCCGTGGGCGACTTCAACAATGATGGCGCGATCGACGTGCTGATCGCCAATAACGGCGGCGCGCCCCTTCTGCTGAAGAATAACGCGGCAAATGGCAATCATTGGCTCGGGATAAAACTGCAGGGCGTCACCTGCAACCGCGATGCCATCGGCGCAAAGATTTACTGGAGCACCGCGGGCAAGAAACGGTTTCGTCTGAAGGGCAATGGCGGCAGCTATCTCTCATCACACGATCCGCGCGAAGTGCTCGGCATTGGCAACGCGCAGAAAATCGACGAACTTGAAATACATTGGCCATCGCCCAGCAAACAGATCGATCGCATCGCTAATCTGCCCATCGACAAATATGTTCGAATCGTAGAGGGCCGGGGGATTATCGTTTGACCCGCGCCCTCCATTGCGATTGACCGTGTTATTACTTGCCCGTATAAGTAAGGCTGGTGCCTACGCCAGTGCAGAAATCCCAACCGAAGATTGCAAAGTCCCCAATATTGAGGCCGCAATTGCCGTAAGTGATATCACGGAGAGTGAATTGATCATACAAGTGTCGATAGACTTCGGCATTTTCAGCTTGACTCGAAGCGTGAAATCTTCCGGCTGCATTGATGATCCCCGCTAGGGAGGGCGCGGACACGCTGGTCCCGCCGACGATATACCATCCGGCGCCGGGCACGGCGTTGCCATCCCAAACCCAGACCCCAGTGTTGGGATTGGCATCAAACGAAAGGTCGGGAGTTCCTCGCGCGCCTCCCACAATTTCTGCCACAATATCCTGGAACCCAGGGCGCGGCTCGACCAAGCTTGCGCCGCCGCCCGCGTCTTGCCACGTGTTCTCCAAAATAAATCGCCCTGTCACGCTGTTTCGTGAAATGGTCGTGCCCCCTGCCGAAATGACATGGGGTGACGTGCTTGGATAGATCGGTCCCGGACTGTCCCCAGCCGCCGCTACATAGACAACGCCTGGCGTTCTGAAGTACGCATCTAACTGCGCCTCCTTGTTAAATTCGGACTCACCCCAACTCATGGAAACCTCGCCCCCACCTTGCCCCGCAACAAGCTGGCTTGCGAGCGCAATCGCCGGATACAAATTCGCATCGCTGTTGTCGGCTGCCTCAACCAGAAAGATTTGAGCGTTGGGAGCCATTGCATGAGCCCACTCAATATCAAGCGATTCCTCCACTTCCCAACCTCCGGTTGGGTCCAAAGCAGGCTTCGAGCCTTGCGCGTAGATCACGCTGAAATTTGCCGGTGGCAGGCCGAATTGCGTGGAAAACGTGGCGAGATCCGCCACCGCGGTGGGATCGTCATAAGCATCCACGATGGCAATGGCGCGGCTACCACCGGTGGGGTTCTCAGTCGCCGTATTTGGATTGCAACCGGGCGTCCGCTGTGAAACCAACTGGTAAATACAGGCGATGGACGACGGCGTCTCAAAGAAATATCCCGCAAAGGGCGGCAATCCGGCGGGCTGTGCCGTGCCTTGAAACGCTCCGCCTTGCGGAACATAAATCAGCAGGTTTGTGTGAGACCTCAGGCCTAAATCGCCGGGCTGCTCCACGCTCGAGGCGGGACGTCTCACCTGTCCTTTTAACTGGGAAGGCGCACCAGCGGGGGCATTACCCACTTGGGCCAGCGCGAAGGGCGCACAAATCACCGCTGCTGCCGTCAGGCAGAGGAAGCGTGTCATAGATCTCCTTTTTATATTAGAGGGATTACACTAGCGCACAGAATATCGCGATCCCTATTTCATTGCAAGGGTTTTATTTCGGAGATTTTCTATTTAATCTGCGCGCGGTTTCAGCTGAAGGAGCAAGGAATCTCGATCGACGTCCGCGAACCGCGCGGGCGGCAGAGCATGTGAAGCTCATCCAAGAGCAACATAACTCCTACTCATTGGGATATAAGTTATTGTCTTTAATTATGCTTGCCTTTTTGAATCAAGATTTTTCGAGTTATTGAAAATTTCGCTAGGCGCAATCAGGCCGGTAACCTTTCGAGATCTTAATTTCTCGACCTGAAACCCGGAATTTTCTAGTTAGTCTAACTGTGTGGGTTGGAGCCCTGAACACTTTGAAACGACTACTAATGATCTTACCTATCAGCGCAGCGCTGATCTTTTCTACAAATCTTATGGCGCAGGATCGCGATGATCATCGCGATGAGCACCGTGACGAACGTCATCACGTCTATGATGCGCACCACAAGGACTACCACGATTTTGATGAACATGAAGATCGTGCATGGCGCGTCTATTGGGAGCGGCGGCACCATGCGTACATTGACTGGGACCGCGCCAGCGCGGCGCAGCGGCAGGCCTATTGGGACTGGCGTCATGATCATTCTGACGCCGTGCTTCACATAGACATCCACTAATTTACTAACCAAGGTCGATGGCGCGGATGGCCCGGCTGTCCGCGCCACAGAGCCGCCGGGCGTAGAATGCGGGTTACTCTCGATGGTTCCGCTAACTCTGCTCGATGAGCTCCGCCGCGATCTGCTCGACCGCCAGATCGGTGCGGGCATCAGTCTTCTGACATCGCACCTGGAGGAACTCGCAAGACTCGACCCTTCTGAATGCCATGCGGGTCTCGCGGTAGGGACTTTGGCGCAATGGGTCGACGTCGGGTTTGACGACCGGGGATTACTGCCAAAGCTGATCGGACGATTCGATCGAAGTTCGCGGAACCGGTTGACGCTCGCCAATTACGTTCACCTGCGGATGGCCGAAGCGCGGCTCGCAATGGTAGGGGAGGACCTCGCGGAGGCGCTGCGGCATTTGGATTTTGTGCTCGCCATGGAGGCGGAGCTCGAAGACCGCACGCTGATCGCGATTGCCGATTTTTGGAAGGCGCGCTGCTTCCGAAGAAGCGGAGAATACGACCGGGCTCTAGAAGTCATTCAGCGCGCCAACGATCTTGCGGTGCGGTTGGGCGCAGGTTACTTGTCGGCAGTGATTCGCACCGTCGAAGGCTGGCTGATGTTCCAGAAGGGCAAGCCTAAAGAAGCGGCGCGGCTGTTGCAGGAAGCAAGCGCTACTCTCCGCGAGTGTGACGATTATATTGCCCTGGGCAATATCCAATCGGCATATGGGCGCATGGCTCGACGCGAGGGGCGTTACGATCACGCTCTGCAGCACTTTGAAGCTTCGATCGAGTTCTTTCAAAAGCGGGCCGCGCTAGAGCCATACCTCGCAAGATCGCTTACGAACATCGCACAAGCCAAACGGCTACTCGCGCTTCAAATCCGTCGCAATATGGAGGCGGAATGGGAATTGCGCCGGCATAACGAAAATGGACTGAAGGTTGAGGGCCAGCCGAAAGCGGCCCGGCTTGAGCGCATGCATCAGCTCCTCAAACAAGCGCAGTCAGACCTGGAGCGAGCGGCGGTGATCTACGACCGCGGCCATACCCACCACGGCTCTGGCAATGTGCGAGTCAACGCGGCTTACATTCATCTGGACCGGGGCAATTTCGAAGGCGCGGAGGAGTCGGCACGAGAGGCGTTTGAATTGGGCGCTACGAAGGCCGACTATATATTGATGTGCCGAGCGCGCATTCTGCAGGCTCTGGTTGGCAACGCACGTTTTGAAGAACAGATTGGCGAGGGTGAGGATTCGACGCGCTATGCTCAAATCGCGCACGACTGCGCGACCGAGGCCGTCGAGCTGGCCAAACACACGCAAAGCCGCCGGCTGCTTGGCCGAGCGCATATCTGCCAAGGGCTAACGCTGGTAAATGGATTCTTCAATAATCCCGAATCGGCAAGGGTCTGCCTGGACCGGGCCGAAGGATACCTGGAACAGGACCGGCATGATGCGTTGTGGGAGGAATTCTTGACCCTAAAGACAAAGATTCTGCGGGCGGGAACTCCCGATCCGAATCTGCGCGCGTGGTCTGAAGGCGCGGTGGGCGATAAGACGCTGCAAGAAGTAGTGGTGGAGTTCGAAGAGCTGCTGATACCAAAGGTCTGGGAGCGCGAAGATCGCAAGGTGTCGCGAGTGGCGCGGCGGTTATCGGTTTCGCCCAAAAAGGTACGCCGCATTTTAAGACGCTTGGGATTGCTGTCGGAGTCGGAAGCGACTTAGCCCGCCCTACTCGTGCCTGAGAGCCGCGACGGGATCGATTCGCGTTGCGCGGTGCGCCGGAAGGTACGCTGCGAATAGGGCAACCGCCAGCATCACAGCGAGCGCGATGAAGATTGCAAATGGATCGTAAGGTTTCAGTCCGAACAGTTGGCTTTCGACCAAGCGGCCGGAGGCAAGCGCCAAAACAAGTCCCAAAGCAAGGCCGATGATGAGTACCCGACTAGTCTCGCGAATGATCATAAAGAGGACATTCGCGCGCTCGGCGCCTAAAGCCATGCGAAGGCCGAACTCGTTGGTTCTCCGCGCCACTCCATAGGACACCACACCATAGATGCCGATACAGGAAAGTAAAGCGGCAAGGATGCCGAAGAACGTTGAGAGCTGCGTCACCAGCCGCTGATTCAGCACCGAGTTGTCCACGATCGCCTCAAAGCTCGTGACATCGCCGACCGGGAGATCGGGATCGACGGCATGCACAGCATTTCTGATTTCCGGAATCACCAACTTTGGGTTGCCGGAATACCGGGCAATCAGCGTATAAAGGAACATGCCATGTTGAGAGTGCGGGTAAAAGGCTGCCGGCATATTCCTTTCTCGCAGGCTCATGTATTTCGCGTCTTTCGTCACTCCAACTACCTGGATGTTCTGCCACTCCGGGCTGTCACCAACGCTGAATGTACGCCCGATGGGTGACCCGCCGGGGAAGTAACTGCGGGCCATGGCGTCTTCATCGCCTCCAGGTAACGTGGACCGACGTTGTCCTGGAAGACGTCGGGATCGTTGTCGGATTGCGGACGCCCGGGCATGCTCACGGGTTCGTCCACCCGCCCCCGAATAACAAAAAGGCAAAGCTGGCGTCCTGCACGCCGGGAATCGAATCGACCCGTTTCTCCACCCCTTACATCATGTTTTCCAGCCGTGCGTTCACCTGGTAGCCGACCGAATCCGGATCGACGCTCACGACGGCAATGTTTTTCTTGTCGAAGCCGGTGTTCACGTCCGGCAGATTCGAAAGGCTGTGCAAAAATAGGCCGGCTCCCACCAACAGCACCAGCGATAACGCTACTTGACCCACTATCAAAGCGCGCGAGAAGAGACCGTGAGCAGCCGTCGTGACAATGCCGCGGCCTTCCTTCAGTGACGGAGTAAGTTCCAGGCGCGTCGCATAGAATGCCGGGACCGCCCCAAACAGGAGTACCGTGAGCACGGCGACGGCAAGCGTGAATCCGAACACTTGCGCATCGGGAGTAACATTCACCGGAATAGGAGTAGAGTCCGGAGACACCATCCTGATTAACAGGCGGTTTCCGTTCCATGCGAAAATCGCTCCAAGAAGTCCGCCGGTTAAGTAAGCCGAGCAAACCGCCTTCAACCAGGATTTGCCGAACGAGGCGGGAGCGCTGGGCGCCTAACGACATACGAACGGCAACTTCGCGGCGCCACATATCCGGCGCCTGCCCGACCGTAATGCCGAAGGGTGTGCCCCAGGCGTTCGGTCGTCCGAGTCCGTTAGAAGGTGTCCAAGCGCCGGATTCACACCGAGCGTGTGAAAGTAGCTTCCAGAAACCAGCTCGACGTTGATCTCTTCCAACGTGGTCCCGCTCGCAACTCGGCCGTGAGGAGAAAACTCGATGCTGTCTAGCGCGGCAACATCTGAGAAGACTTGATTCTTCTGTCGAAATTCACGAAGGAACGGATACGAAAAGAGCTGCCAGCTACGATCAGGTAAAGTATTCTGACTCCCGACCCACTGCCCTTTTCCGAACAGTACAAGCTCATGCGGCTGATGTACCGGCAGAGTGCGGAGTAGAACGGCATTCAGCAGGCTGAATATTGCTGTGTTCGCGCCAATGCCGAGCGCCAGGGTAACAACTGCCACCGTCGTGAACCCTGGATTACTTGCCAGCATTCGGGTTCCAAAGCGGATGTCCCGCAGGAAGTCCGCGAAAAGCCAGCGGCCGGCATCAAAGAATTGCTCTCGAGCGCCAGTTACGTTTCCGAATGCGCGTCGAGCAGCCATTCTTGCTTCTTCTTCGCTTAGGCCCTGCTCTTTGAACTGTTCCGCCTCAAACTGAAGGTGAGCTTCAATCTCAGCATCAAAGTCCTCGCGCTTTCTCCGCCGCCAGAACATGCCTTAGCATAGATCCGTTCGGGTAAGACGTCAACCCCAGTCAAGGCGGGATGTCGTTAACATGTGATCTGTCCGCATGAATTAACAGATGATCTGTCCGCTTTAGAAAAGCGGAGCTGGGACGGGAAGCTGGGTGTT
>DATBEF010000161.1:0-3186 GCA_036269625.1 Bryobacteraceae bacterium
CCTGACCGACCCGACCGCAGGTCTGGGTGCAGTCGGTGGCTACGCAGCGCTGAGCAACTATACGGCGCTCGGCGGAACGCTCACCGTGTTCGCGCTGCCGCAATGAGCTGAAAGACCTCGTTCCGGCGCGCGGGTAAGACCCGCGCGCCGGATGACGTGACATCGACAGCCGAGGACAAGCTCTTGCGTATCATCTGGCTGGCGCCCGCTTTCCGAAGTTCGTGCTCCACCTCCGCGCCCACCTTTCACGAACTTCGGAAAGTCACGGGCTCCAGCAAATTTGGGTTTCTAGTGCCGCTTTTCCATTTGAAGTTCCTGAACGGATTTTGCCGCTTGCGGCGCAAGAACTTCAAATGGGCGGCACTAGTAACCGCGGCGACCTTGCTGATCGCCGCAGGAGGGATGGCCTTCGCCGATGGATCGGGCGATCCCACCGCGGTGAAATCCGAAGACGGCAAATATTTCGATAAGCAGGGAAACCCGACTTACAAAATCCAATCCGATGGCACGGTGGATTGGTACACCTATTCAGGATACCGCCGCTATCACTCGGCCTGCCACGTCTGTCACGGGCCCGACGGCATGGGATCCAGCTACGCGCCGGCGCTGAAGGATTCGCTGAAGACGATGAGCTACGGCGAATTCCTGTCTATCGTCGCGAGCGGCCGCAAGAACGTCAACACGGCGCAGGACAACGTGATGCCGGCCTTTGGCAACAACCCGAATGTCACCTGCCATTTGGATGATATCTACGTCTACTTGCGGGCACGGGCCAACGATGCATTGGGACGCGTGCGTCCGGCAAAGCACGAAGACAAGTCGCCCGCCTACGCCAAGACCGAGGACTCTTGCATGGGCACTAAGAACTGAACATTCGAAGCTGAGTTAGACAGGATCAGACCATGAAGACACGAGCCGCCGTCGCATTCGAAGCCAAGAAGCCGCTGGAGATTGTCGAACTCGATCTGGAAGGGCCGAAGGCTGGCGAGGTCCTGGTCGAGATCAAAGCGACGGGCATCTGCCACACCGATGCCTACACGCTCGATGGCTTCGACAGCGAAGGAATCTTTCCATCCATTCTCGGTCATGAGGGTGCGGGCATCGTGCGCGAAGCCGGCGCGGGCGTGACGTCCGTGAAATCGGGCGACCATGTCATTCCGCTCTACACGCCCGAATGCCGCCAGTGCAAAAGCTGCCTTAGCCAGAAGACCAATCTGTGCACGGCGATTCGCGCCACTCAGGGCAAGGGTGTGATGCCGGATGGTACCTCGCGCTTCAGCTACAAGGGCAAGACCATCTACCACTACATGGGCTGCTCGACCTTCTCGAACTTTACTGTGCTGCCGGAAATTGCGGTCGCGAAAATCCGGGACGACGCTCCTTTTGACAAGAGCTGCTACATCGGTTGCGGCGTCACGACCGGCGTGGGCGCCGTGGTCAACACCGCCAAGGTAACGCCGGGCGCCAACGTCGTCGTGTTCGGCCTGGGCGGGATTGGGCTCAACGTTATCCAGGGCGCGAAGATGGTCGGCGCCAACAAGATCATCGGCGTCGACGTCAACGACTCCAAGGAAGAGTGGGGCCGCAAGTTCGGCATGACCGCCTTCGTCAACCCGAAGAAGGTCAGTGGCGACATCGTCCAACATTTGGTCACCATTACGGACGGCGGCGCCGATTTCACCTTCGACTGCACCGGCAATACCACCGTGATGCGCCAGGCGCTTGAAGCCTGTCACCGCGGCTGGGGCGTATCTGTAGTGATCGGCGTGGCCGAAGCCGGCAAGGAAATCGCCACTCGTCCATTCCAGCTTGTCACCGGCCGTGTCTGGAAAGGCACGGCATTCGGCGGCGCCCGTGGCCGCACCGACGTACCGAAAATCGTCGACTGGTACATGGATGGAAAGATTCAGATCGATCCGATGATCACCCACACCCTCAAGCTCGAGGAGATCAACAAAGGCTTCGACCTGATGCACGAAGGCAAATCAATCCGTTCGGTCGTCGTTTACTGACGGAGTTCAAAAAGCAAGGAGGATAGGCCCATGAACGTTCATATCCATCCCTCGGTCGACAACGGTGTGAAGAGAGGCACAGGCAGCTTTGCCGGCGGAGTGCTCGTCTGCAAATGCAAGGACAAGCCGGTCAAGGTCGGCATCAAGGGCGATGTCGCGCATAACCACGCCTGCGGTTGCACCCAATGCTGGAAACCGGAGGGCGCTATTTTCTCGGTCGTTGCCGTTGTGCCACGGGAGAACGTGGCCGTGCTCGAGAACGGCGACAAGCTGCACATCGTCGATGCCTCGAAGACCATCCAGCGGCACGCCTGCAAAGCGTGCGGCACGCATATGTATGGCCGCATCGAAAACAAGGGGCACCCGTTTTACGGCCTCGACTTCATTCATCCCGAATTGTTCCAGGAATCGGGATCAGCCGCTCCGGGATTTGCGGCATTCGTTTCCTCGATCATCGAGTCCGGCGTCAAACCGGAGCAGATGGACGCCGTCCGGGGCCGTCTCAGGGAGTTGGGCCTCGAGCCCTATGACTGCCTGTCTCCGGCGCTTATGGATGCGATCGCTACTCACGTGGCGAAATCAAAGGCCGCTTGAGCCGACAGCAAAGCTAAACTCGCGCGGCTTCTCCAGGCCGCGCGAGCGCACGAAACGACGGATTTGATTTTAGAGGAAACCGGTCGCCGCCTTCTGCCGACCGGCTGAGCCTCCGTACTCGTACGGGAGCATAATTCTGTGCGTCCGCCGTTTGGCACGAACGCTGCATGGTAAAATCCATCGAATCATCTCTTTCGGTGGGGGATCCATGCTCGTTACTCTCGTCGCACTTCTGTGCAACGGCCAAATCTGCCTAGAAAAGGTTGTCACCAACAGCGACCAGTCCAGCATTTCCATGATGGACTGCCAGGTTCATGGCCAGGCAGGCATCGCGGAGTGGCTTCAGAATGGCCCCTACCGGCAGTGGCGGCTCCAAAGCTACAAGTGCGTGCTGGGCAAATACATTCCAAAAAGCCAGGCCTGAGCGGGCTGCGGGTCGACTAGAGCTCCGATTCCGAAGTTCGCATCAATTTGCGGCCCTCTCGTTTGCGAACTTCGGAATCAAAGGAGCTCTAGCAACCTATTGTTTTCTAGTGCGGCTTGAATTTGAAGTTCCTATAACGATCTTGCAGCGAAACTG
>DATBEF010000165.1:0-4004 GCA_036269625.1 Bryobacteraceae bacterium
GGTCGAGGGCCAGACTAATCGTCTGAAAGCCATTAAGCGGGAGATGTACGGCCGCGCTGGTTTTACTCTCCTCCGAGCCCGCGTGCTACCGTGTTCGGCCACCGCGCCGGCGTAAAGCCCGCACCGAATTGCGGAAGAGAGCATTCTCACATGGCAGCGACACGCCCGCGCCACGTGCAGCCTGTCAAGTGCAGCTTGACTGACCTCGTTTGCGGTGATATACCTGTGCCAGTCTTTACGGCTTTAATCCAGGATTTCCGCTGATTTCGAATCTCGGCGAGGGGAGTTTTCATGATAGCGAGCAAGGTTTGCAAGACCCTCTTATTTTCCATTGCGCTTCTTGCAATGACAGGCCTTTCGGCGCTCGGACAGGAAAGCCGGTCGACTCTGAGCGGCACCATTACGGACGCGTCCGGATCGGCGATCGTGCATGCCCAGATACAGATCGCGAATACCGAGACCGGCGTTACGCAATCCACCACTTCCAACGAGCTTGGCCAGTACCGGTTGCTCTTTCTGAACCCTGGCGTCTACAGTGTCACGGTCGATACGCCTGGCTTTCGCAAGTTCGTCCGCGAAAACGTCCTGTTAACACTCGGCGAGGCGGCCACTCTCGATGTCGCCATGCAGGTGGGCTCTCAGTCGGAGACGGTAACGGTCGAAGCGCAGGCGCCGCTGCTGGACGCTGAGAAGGCGGATCGCGGCACCGTGATCGATCAAAAGGACCTCAGCAGCCTGCCGATCATCGCGCGCGTGCCGAACCTGATGGCTCAACTGGCGCCAGGCGTGGTCTGGACGGCCCCCAACTATAACTCGCTCGCGCCTTTTTCGAACAGCGCGTTCTCCAGCTTCTCCATCAATGGAAGCATCTCGCCCAGCGCTGAATTTCAGCTCGATGGCGCGCCTAACGACATGATTTATCAGGGGGCGCACAGCGTATCCTACGTTCCGCCGGTGGATGCGGTCGAAGAGTTCAAGGTGGTCACAGGAGCTTATGACGCGCAGTATGGCCGCAATGGCGGCGGAGTCCTCTCCGTGGCGCTGAAGAGCGGTACGAACAAGTTCCACGGCACGGCGTACGAGTTCATGAAGCGGCCATTTCTCGACGCAAATACCTTCGCCAACAACGCGGCGGGCGGCGCGAAGAACTTCGACAAGCTGGATGAGTGGGGCGGCACCTTCGGCGGCCCGGTATGGATTCCCAAAATCTATAAGGGGAAGGACAAGACTTTCTTTTTCGTCGCCTACGAAAAGTATCACTGGGATACGCTGGCCCGCGGCCAGGTCTCATCCGTACCCACCGCGGCCCAGCGCAATGGAGACTTCTCCGGTACCGTCAACGCGGCGGGCGTGCTCAACACGATTTACGACCCCTTAACCGGCCGCTCCGTCAACGGGACCTGGGTGCGCGATCCTTTCCCCGGCAATGTCATCCCCGCAAACCGGATCGATCCTGTGGGACAGAAGATGGCGAACACTTATCCCATGCCGAATCTCACGCCTGCCGGTCTGGTCACATGGCAGAACAACTATTTCTCGCCGCTCTACACTCAATACTTCTTCCCCAACATCGTGGCTCGCGTGGACCACAACTTCAGCGAAAAATGGCGCATTTACGGCCGCTATGCCTATAACAACCAGTTGCTGAACGATATCAGCAACAACTATCTCGCCGGGCTGGGAGCCGATAACCGTTATGGCAATAAGGTGAACAATGCGGTCGTATTGGATTCGGTAACCGTGTTCAATGCCAATACTACGCTCGATATTCGAGCCTCCATGAACCGCTGGACCCAGAACTACGCGCCGAAACTCTACAACGCATCCACCGGTCCGGAAGCGCTCGGCTTGCCTGCATCGCTCGCAGGCCAGTTTGAGGAGCCGGGCAGATTTCCCTATATCACCGCGACCAATTATCAATATCTTGGCGAATCGTCCAGCAACATCTGGTATGCGCCGAGCACCAACTGGAGTCTCGCGCCCACGCTCTCGCTGATCCGCGGGCGCCACTACATCAAAACAGGCGTCGATATGCGGTTAATGCATCTGGCCAATTACCAGTCGGCCTATGCCGGCGGAACGTTCGCGTTCGACCAGACGTTCACGCGAGCCAACTACCTTACCGCCGATTCCACAACGGGGAATTCCATCGCGGCCATGCTGCTTGGCGCCGCCACTTCCGGCGAGGTGGATTACCTTGCGCGTCCTTACTACAGTTGGCGGTATTGGGCGCCATGGGTACAGGATGACATCAAGATCTCTCGCCGGCTCACCATCAATATCGGCGCGCGATGGGATGTGCTGGGGCCGCTCGAGGAACGTTACAACCGGCTAAACTATGGTTTCTTCCCGAATCAGGTGAATCCGATCTCGTCGCAGATCGATCAGGCAAAATTTCCGGGCTATAAAGTCTACGGCGGCATCGGCTTCGCGGGCGTGGGCGGCCTTCCCCGCAGCGCCTTTAACACGGACTGGAACAACATTCAGCCCCGCGTCGGCGCCGCCTTCCAACTCACCCCCACGACGGTGCTGCGCGGCGGCTTCGGCATCTCTTATATCCCACAAGTGTCTTTCGGCGATAGTTACGGCTTCAGTCAGACCACGCCGTATGTGGCTTCTCTGAATTCCAACCAGACGCCCGCAAGCACGGTTTCGAATCCTTTTCCGTCTGGCTTGCTCCCGCCGGCAGGAGCATCGCAGGGTCTCGCCACCCTTCTCGGTCAGTCGCCGAATTTCGCCGATGCCAGCGGCCGCATTGGCTACGTCTACAGCTACTCCTTCGGCATCCAAAAGCAATTCGGCAATCAGATCCGCATCGAAGCCTCCTATGTTGGCTCCAGAACTTACGATGCGCCGGTTACGAATACTTACAATGCGCTCTCGAAACAAAACCTGGCCCGTGGCGATTCCACGCAGGGAGGAAACTCGAACGTCCTCACCCAGCAGGTTCCCAATCCGTTTCAGGGCCTGCTGCCCGGCACTTCTTTGAACGCGGCCACCGTCCCCGCCCAGCAGTTGCTTCTGCCTTTCCCCGAGTTCACGGCGCTCAGCCAGCAGAACATTCCCGTGGGGCGCGTCTGGTACAACTCGCTCCAGACGAATCTGCAGAGGCGCTATGCCGATGGCTTTGCCATCACCGGCTCGTACACGTTTTCCAAAAACATTCAGGCGCTCAATTATCTGAACCCGCAGGATTCCGCGCCCGCCAGAACCATCGTGCCTTTCGATCGCACGCATGTTCTCGTCATCGCTCCCATTTATGAGTTGCCTTTCGGGCCGGGCCGCCCCTTGCTCAGCGGCGCTCACGGTCTCGTAAGCCGGCTCGTCGGAGGCTGGCAGATAATGGCGAACTTCACCTGGCAATCGGGCGTACCAATGACCGTGCCGAGTGGCGTATTCGTCATCGGCAATCCCGTGCTTTCGAATCCCACTCCTGCCCACATGTTCAATACCGGTCTGGTCCAGGCGAACGGAACTGTAGTGGATACGGTAAACAATCTTCCGCCGGCATTCCAGATTCAGCCGCCCTTCTCGTTGCGCACGGCATCTTTGCATTTCGGCGATCTTCGTGACCGCTGGGGACCTCAGCTCGATATGGCGCTCACCAAGAGCACCCGTATCCGCGAAGGCCTGAATCTCGAAATTCGCGCCGACGCCCTCAATGCCCTGAACCATCCCCTGTGGGGCGGCGATCCGGTCATCAACCCAAGTTCCCCGACTTTCGGCCAGCTCCTGCTGAATAATGGCCAAACCAACGAGCCGCGGCAGTTCCAGCTCTCCGCGCGACTAGTATTCTGAGAGGCAACTATGTTGAACAGACGTAATCTCCTCGCGCTGGCTGCGGCCGCGCCGGTCTCGGCATCCATGAGCCGCGCCTTCGCATTTGCGGCGGAGGCGAAAAAGCAGATCAAAATCACCGGCCTCGAGACCGACCTGCTGCGGGTTCCCGCCGAACCGTACAGCGACGCGATTCACGATTTCGGAGGAGACGGCGGCGGCGTCGT
>DATBEF010000191.1:0-14796 GCA_036269625.1 Bryobacteraceae bacterium
GCCTCAAACAGTCCGGCATGTTCTGGACCGTCCGCGGCGCCAACGCCATCCTCGCCCTTCGCTGCTCCCATCTCAATGACCGCTTTGAGTCCTCCTGGGAGGCTCGGGCCGTTTGACCTCCACTTTTATGTCGCGCACCCAGACCTTATCGCCAGAGCCTCGATTTCCGCGTGCTGCTTCCTTCGGCTGTTCCGCGGTGACGCCAGCATAAAGGAGAATGCTTTCGTCATATTCCCGCTCCTGGTTAATTTGTCTCAGCAAATCGCATCGGCTATTTCAAAATGCGCCGGATCTGCCGCACTCACTATGAGTAACTCAGTGCACGCCCACCGCCAAAGCCGTAGCTGGCGTTGCGACCGAGACCAGCATCCCTGGCATGGGCGCGACATAGGGATCCATTGGGTACGATAAGGGGATCGCTGTTCCGCCTCATAAAATCGTCCCGCGGGTTAATGCGGGAAGGTGATTGTCCTCGGGAATTGCTTACAAGAAGTGAAATGTCCCAAGAGAAGTAGTGCGGCGATCATGCACAGTATAACTTTGCACGATGAAATTGTGGACACCACGGATGCCGCCGGAACTTCGTAAGATCGTGATCGTAAATACTGCCGACGAAGGCGGTGGGGCAGAGCGTGTATCTATAGCTGTTCTTGACGGATTCCTGGATCTCGGCCTGGACGCTTGGCTTTTGGTCGGTAACAAGACGGGAAATCACTCAAGGGTGATTCCATTCCACTCAAGCCCGTTTTTCGATTATCGGCCTTATATGAATTTGCAGTTAACGGAGGCACTCGAGCGACAGCGGAGTATTGACCAGTCTTTGGGTCTTGAGGACTTCAATCATCCCTATTCGCATCAAATCAGCCAGCTGACCGGTTCAGCGCCGGATCTGGTACTTTGTCATAATCTCCACGGTGGCTACTTCGACCTTCGCGCTCTGCCCAGTCTGAGCAGTCGCATACCGGTTGCCGTGAGATTGTTCGATAGCTGGCTTCAAACCGGTCACTGTGCCTACTCATTAGGCTGCAATCGCTGGCGGACCGGATGCGGCAAATGCCCCGACTTGACCATTCCCCCAGCGATTTCCCGGGACGGATCGGGGGCCAACTGGCTGCGCAAAGAGCGGATATTTCAGAATTCACGGCTCTTTGTTTCGGCCGAAAGTCAGTGGATGCTGGATCGCGCAAAGCAATCGGTGCTGGTACCCGCAGTGGTCGATTGGAGGCACATTTCCGGTGGCGTGAATCTGGATATCTTTTCTCCATCCCGCCGTGAAGACGCCCAGAGTCGATTGGATTTGGACCTCGATCCTGAGGCCAACGTGCTGCTCTATGTTGCCAACCAGGGCTCGGCAAACCGTTTCAAGGATTTCGATACGGTGCATCGAGCTTTGGAGGAGCTTTCTCGCCAATCTGCCCGTAAGATCGTCTTGCTCGTTGTTGGATCGATCGCTCCGGATCAGAATGTCGGGCCCGGTATCCTAATTCGGCATGCCGGGTATATCGCGTCTCAAAACCGTCTTGCTGAGTTCTACCGCGCGGCCGACATCATGGTCCATTCGGCGCTCGAGGAGACCTTCGGCAATGTCGTAGCTGAGGCCTTAGCGTGCGGAACCCCTGTGGTGGCGGCATCGGGTGGTGGCGTCGTCGAGCTGATCCATCACGGCCGCACAGGGCTGATTGTGGCGCCCCGCCAGCCGGCCCAATTGGCGGAAGCAATTTCGGAACTCCTCAACGCGCGGGCGCTCCGCGCCAGGATGGGCGCCGCCGCGGCGGAGGACGCTCGTAGCCAGCTTGATAGCCGGGTTATGATTCGAAACCTGAAGTCCTGGTGCACCGAAGTCCATTCTGCTTGGCATGCGCAGGCAGCCAGCTGAAAGCGCGCCGTATCAAACACATCCGCCTACAGATCGCAGCTATCCCCGGGTTCTTCGCTTTTGCACGGCCGGGAAACTGGTTCGTTTCCAAGATCCCGCCACTGCTTGCCGTTGCCTATCTCGATATCCTTCGGCTCGGTGTTGTCCGTCATGAAGCCGCTCGATTGCTAGCGTGCGGCTTCCTCTCGATTATCTGTGTCGCGATCTACGGTCATGTAATCAACGACATTTTCGATCGGGAAGCGGACCGGCTGGCCAATAAAGTCAACCGGCTAGCCGGCATGCGGCCAGTCTGTCGCGTGCTGCTGGCCGGCGCGTTTCTGATAGCCGGCTTTCTGCCAGCCCTGATCGCGCACTATTCCATCGGCGTGTTATCGCTGCTGACGCTCAATTACCTTTGGCCCACGATTTATTCCATTCCGATTACCCGTCTAAAGGAAAAGGGCCTGTTGGGTGTGGCTTGCGACGCCCTGGGTTCTCATATCACTCCAACCCTGTTCGTCCTGGCACTATTCGCAACCTCGGCGCCCGCCCAATCGACGACGGGCCTGATCGGATTCGGTATGATGGCAACGGTCTGGGCCGGGGCCCTCGGCCTTAAGGGGATTCTCCACCATCAGATCGCGGACCGGGAGAACGATCTCCAATCTGGAATCGTTACATTCGCCACGAAAAGCAGCTTGGAGTTCCTTCAACGATTTCTGACAGGATTTAATCTCCTCATAGAACTTCCGGTCAGCGCAGTCTTCACGGTTATGGTGGCCTCCTGGTGCCCCCTGGCCGTTGTGGCATTTGTTCTCTATGCCGGGTCTGAGGCAATAAAATACAGGCTTGGGTTCAAGTTTGCGCTGACTGCCGATCCGGCAACGATTCGCTCGAACGTGCCATTTACCAATGAGATGTTCTACATCCTTTGGTTGCCGATCGCCGCGGCAACTCAGCTCGGCATCGATAACCCCTCCTTTATCTGGCTACCGATCGTGCATCTCGTCATTTTCCAGCAGCCAGTCGTGCAGCAGGTTGCGGATTGGCGCGCGATCGTAAAAAATGCGACCCTGGTCTATCATGCACGCGGTGCCAGGCAGACGAATTGAGATAGCTACTGATAATAACGATCGAGATCGCACGCCCCGGTAGGAAAAGAGGCCAAGCATGAAGCGTCACGAGATCGTACGGCTGTACGATGACGCTTATGCCGCAAAATATGAACAGGAGTTTCTCCTCGATCCCTTAGCGCGCTCTGACACGGAAGCCGAGTTACGTCTGCTCCAGCGATTCTTGACCCCCGAAGTAACCTGGCTTGACGTCGCGTGCGGCACCGGCTATTTCTTGCGACATTTCCCGAACGTCAACAGGGCAGGGATCGACATTTCCCCGGCCATGCTTCGATTGGCGCAGCAAGGAAATCCGGGCACACCTTTCCGCGAACATGATTTCCGGGACTCGATTCCGGAATGGGACAATCGCTGGGGGCTGGTCTCCTGTATGTGGTATGCGTATGGTTTTGCGGACACGATCGGAGATCTCGCAAAACTCATCGCGAATCTCTGGTCATGGACGTCGATGGACGGAACCTGCTTTGTCCCGCTAGCCGACCCGAAGCTAATTACTGGAGTGGATCTTCCCTATCAGGCGCCGACCCACAACGCTGGCAGGGTGATGATCACCGGTATCATTTGGAGCTACGTCGAGGATAATATTGGGGCCGCCCATACCCACCTGCTCGCGCCGAACATCGAGTTTATGGTCGAACTCTTCCAGCCATATTTCGAGCGGGTGGAGATTGTTCGCTATCCACCGCCGTTTGAGGGCTGGCAGGGGCGGCCCGCGCTCGTCGCCTCAGGCAAGAAGCGTGTGCCTGACAGGGCGCCGATGGCCGCGTTCTGATTTGGGCAGTGTGGCACATCATGCCGTGCCGGAATGTCTGGGTGGCTCCTTCACGTCAGCGGTGATGCGGCCCACTACCCCAGGAAACCCAGCTTCGCCGACCCGAAATTCACAAAATTCGGGAACACCGACGCAAGCTGAGCACTGCTGAGACCAAACCACGACGAGAGTGTCGCGCCATATTGGTCGATGGCTGTGGTCGGGATCCATCGGCCCCGCGTATCGGTATCGTTCGGTCCTCCCAGCTGGAAAGCGGGGAACTGGCCGTACACATCGCCTCCGGACACAGCGCCTCCCATCACCAGGTGATGACTGCCCCAAGCATGGTCGCTTCCATTGCCCGATGTCGGCTGAAACGTGCGGTTGAAATCGGATTCGGTGAAGGCAGTGACGTTGTTTGCAACGCCTAACTCCTGCATCGCGCTGTTGAACGCGGCCAAGGCTTGGCTCACCTGAGGATATAAACTGTTGTGCGTGTTCAGTTCGCCGGTGTGCGTGTCGAATCCACCTAAAGATGCGAAGAAAATCTGCCGATTCATTCCCAAATCGGCCCGCACCTGGATGATCTCAGCCACCTGCTTCAATTGAGCTCCCAAGCTGGTTGTGGGGAACGTCGTTTTCAAAGCTGTTGATTTTGACAGCGCGGAGCCAAGTGCCGTCGCGTCGCTGATGCTGCTGGCGACCTTGCCATTTGCCGCCTGCACGAGCGCCAGCCCGGTCTCGGTCGTCAACAACTGCTTCAGCAATTGATATCGAGCCTGGCTGCTGGCCGAGCTATTGAATCCTTGGAGAGACAGCGACCCTCCGGGCGACAGAGCCACCGGTTGCGTCTGCGTGCCGCTGCCCATGATCGTGTTCCCTGCCAGCGAGAGGAATGGGGGAAACGTGGACGAATTCTGGCTCGCAATCAAATCGGCCACCCGACCTCCCCAGCCTGTCGCCGAGTTCTGACCCGGCGCAGACGTCTGCCATTCCATCTGCTGGTCCGAATGCGAAAACAGGTTCACTGGTATTGGCGAGGAGTTAGCTACATACTGATCGCGCGTTATTGGTTGCACTAGGGGGCCAACGTTCGCCACTACGGCCAGTTCGCCATTTGAAAACAGGCTGGCCATCTCCGGCATCATGCCGTGAAATGCATAGGGCGCGCCGCTCGATTTTGCGGTTACATTCCCGGTAAGCTGCGCCGCGGTTAACGCCAGGTTCGACCGTATCTGCGTGTAAGCAGCAAAGTTGGTAGCATCTGTCGGGATAACCATGTTATTCGAATCGTTGCCCCCGAACAGAAACACGCAGACCAGAGCCCGATATTCCGGCGAGCTCGATTGCGCCAGCGCGGGAAGCAATCCCAAAGGGCGAAGCGCGAGCGACCCGACCGATGCCGCACCAATTTTGACAAAGCGACGACGTGAGAACATGGCTAGTTTCCTTATGTATCAATGGGCCACTTGAAACTCACCCGACGTGAGTGCAAGATAAAGGGCAGCTTGCGCAGCTGCTGTTGGCGTGGATTGTGCCGTGATTCCGGCTTGCAGCGCGCTATTCAAATTCGACGACATCGCGCTGTGAAAAAAGACCTGATTGATTAGTGCGATCAACGCTTGCGGACTACCTCCCAGTGCAGTGAAGGCCGACAAATCGAAAGTGGTTGCGGAATCCAACTTACTGCCGTATATAACTGAGTTGATGATGTTGATCCTCGTTGAGGCGGTTTGTGTGGAATAAATCTGAAACTCCGGAGCGTATTCATTTCGGCCAATCTGATATTGCGGCGAGAAGTAACTGAAAACACTCAGAGCATAGAATGGATATTGCCCCAAGCTGTTGGCAACGTTATAAACAGTACTGGCGCTGCCTACAGTTCCGCTTAATCCACGCAGTAAGTTGCCGAGCATCAGAGCCGGTTCCCTCAGGTGACCATAGTCGCCTTCGTGCGTGTCCCAAGGGCCATCGGCGCCACGCGCGTCCGGATCGGTCAGAATGGCCGTAACTACCGCCTTCAGGTCTCCGCGCACGCCGCTTCCGTTATTGATGAACGCGTGGGCTACCCGATCGACATACTCCGGGTTGGGATTGCTGGTGACCAGATGCTGAATCAGTTGCTTACATACGAAGGGCGGCAAATTTGGGTGCTCAAAAATAATGTGGAGCGCCTGCTGAAGATCTTGTTCCGCGGTCTGATTGGCAGGCAAATTCGCGCCGAGTATGGTTTTCGCTGTCGTATCATGTTGCGTCTCAAGCGGAACCATCGGCGAGAGAAAGTATTCAGGATTGTCCTTTGTCGGCGCCGCGCCAGAAGCCAGGGCATACGTCCAACCCGTGAAGGCTTTGGCATTGTTCGTCACATCGGTTTGCGCGTAGATCGGGATTGGATTGCCGCTGCTATCGAGCGCCGGCGTGCCGTCGTTATTCAATTGCAGTAAGCCTAGCGTGAAGAGCTGCATCAGCTCGCGTGCATAGTTCTCATTTGCCGCCGTGCCCTTTGCCGGGTTGGCCTTGTTGTTATCCACCATGTTCAACATTCGGCCCATGCCCGGGTTCAAGGTGACGTCGTTCATCAGCGTTTCGTAGTTCCCGAAGGCATCGTTTTGAAAGAGCCGCATCAGGGGAGGGAAGGCCTGCGCATTACCGACTTCCACCTCTGAAACCACCCAGATCTCGCTCAACGCAAAAGCCACGCGCTGGCGAAGCTGGTCCGGTCCCGAAACCATGTTTTGGAAGAACTGAACCTCGACCGGCACCAAATTCGTATTGCCTTTGCCGGAGGAATTCAGCAGCGGCTGGTCGGCGTAGGTCGAGATAGGCGCGGCGAACTGCGCAGCTAGCCAATTCTTCAACCCTTGCGGCTGCAAAGCGGAGATTTCGGACGGGGTAGGCCCCCAAGTGCCCTGTTCCAAGATACGCGCCGCCTCGCGTGGTGAGATATTGCTAAATCTAGGCGGCTGCGCCCAGAGTATGATCGGCAACATCAAGGTCGCCGGAAGCAGGTAACGTCGAACTTTGCTCATTTGCCCCCAATGTCAGAAACCCGATCTCCGCGAAAAGGTTTGCTAAATGGAGTACCAGGGGCAATTAAATTTGATTAGCTGAAAGGCTAACCCCGCGTCAGCGGCAGGCCGGAGGCTTCAATTGCCCGCCAGCCGCCGTCGAGGGAAATGGCGTTCCGATAGCCCATCTTGCGCAAGTTATCTGTCGCCAGCGCCGAGCGGTAACCACCGCCGCAATAGAGCACCAGTTTCGTATCCCTATCCGGAAAGGTCTTCTCAATATCCCGCTCGATGATGCCTTTGCTCAGATGAATGGCGCCTTCCGCGTGCGCGGCTGCCCACTCGTGGTCTTCACGGACGTCCACAAGTTGGCCGGCCTTGTTTGCGGCACGCAGCCGCTTATATTCTTCGATATCGATTTCCGGAATGCGGCTCTTGGCATCTTGGACCAGGGCCAAAAAACCTTCGCTATGGTGTTTTACCGCTGTGCTCATGACTTATTTCACCCGCTCAATTTGGGCGCCGGCCGCGGCCAGTTTTTCTTCAATCCGTTCATAGCCCCGATCCATATGATAGACGCGATCGATTGTCGATTGGCCCTGCGCAACCAGCGCCGCGAGCACGAGCGACGCACTCGCCCGCAGATCGGAAGCGATCACCTGCGCGCCAGTCAAGCGGGCCTCGCCTGCCACGATCGCCTGGCGGCCTTCAATGCGGATATTCGCGCCCATACGCGCGAGTTCCTGCGTATGCATGAAGCGATTTTCAAAGATGGTCTCGGTAATGAAGCTGATGCCGTTTGCAACCGCCATCCACGCCATGTATTGTGCCTGCAGGTCGGTGGCAAATCCCGGGTACTCTTCCGTCGTCATATCCACGGCTTTCGGTCTGCGGCGGCATCGCACGCGTAATGCATCGTGCCCGGCATCAGTCACTTCCGCGCCGGCTTGCTGCATCTTGACCACCAACGCCGCGATGTGTTCCGGATTGCACCCGGTGATGACAACGTCTCCCTGCGTGAGGGCCCCGGCCAGCAGGAACGTGCCCGCCTCAATGCGATCCGGGATGATTGTGTGTTCCGCTCCATGCAGACGCTCGACACCTTGAACGCGAATCACGGAGCGGCCGGCGCCTTCGATTTTAGCGCCCATTTTGATCAACAAGGCCGCTAGATCTTCGACTTCCGGCTCGCGTGCGGCGTTGGTAATGACGGTCTCGCCGCGCGCTAGTACGGCCGCCATTAGAACGTCTTCCGTCCCGGTCACTGTGATGCGATCGAACGAGATGTTACCTCCGCGCAACCCGTCCGGCGCTTGCGCCTCTACGTAACCGTGCGACTGTTCGATGTTCGCGCCAAGTTGCTCCAACGCTGAAACGTGCAAGTTGATGGGTCGCGCGCCGATTGCACAGCCGCCCGGCATCGATACCCGAGCGCGTCCCGTGCGCGCAACCATCGGGCCCAGCACGAGGCTGGAAGCTCGCATCGTCTTCACAATTTCATACGGCGCCTCCGGCTGGTCCAGGGATGCGGCCTGGATGCAGACCTTCCCGCCCTTGTTGCGCACCCGCGCGCCCGCATGGCCCAGCAACTTCTCCATCGTCAAGATGTCTTTCACCTGGGGAACGCGGCTGAGAACGACGCTCTCATTCGTCAACAGGCAGGCAGCCAGTGCGGGCAGCGCCGAGTTCTTTGAGCCGCTGACGGGAAGCTCCCCACTCAATTGCGTTCCGCCGGTTATTTGAAATTTGTCCATTACTCCGTTCCATTCTCGCCTAGCGCCTTTCGCAAATTGCCATGCGCCGCCCGCAGCCGGCGTTCGGCTTCCTCCGGAGACACCTTACTCTTGCTCATAATGATCGCTGCGCGTACTGAGCGTGTCTGGTCCAGCAAGTTCGAAGCCTCTTCATACGTGATGCCGGCAATGGCCGCGATGATCCGGCGCGCACGATCGGTCAGCTTCTCATTCGTTGGCTGAACGTTCACCATCAAATTTCCATAGACGTAGCCAAGACGAATCATCACGCCCGTACTGAGCATATTTAACACGAGCTTGGTGGCTGTTCCGGCTCGCATCCGTGTAGAGCCTGTGATGATCTCCGGTCCAGGTACCGGAGTGATGGCTATCTCCGCCAAGCGCGCAACATCGGAATTTGATGTGCAGCTCAATCCGATACACAACGCACCCAAAAAGCCTGCAAACTCCATCGCTCCCAAGACGTAGGGTGTGCGCCCGCTCGCGGCAATGCCAACCAGTGCATCGTTCGCACTGAACCCATGAGTCTCTAGATCGCGTTTGCCCTGGCCAGCGTCATCTTCGGCTCGTTCGACAGAGTGCCGCAGCGCGCCGTCGCCACCCGCAATGTAAGCCTGCACCAATTCCGGCGGCGTGTTGAATGTGGGCGGACACTCTGACGCATCCAACACACCGAGCCTCCCCGAAGTCCCTGCGCCGACATAAAACAATCGGCCGCCTTGTTCTAAACGCGCTGTTATGCCATCGACGGCACGAGCGATATGTGGGATCTCGGCCTGTACGGAGTCCGCTACCTCGCGATCGGCATCGTTGATGACGCGCAGCATATCTTCCGTGCTCAAACTGTCGATGGATGCCGATGCGGGATTGGGCGCCTCTGTGATCAGGTCATGTCGCATGACCTTATTGTCTAAGGGCGGCGTATTCCCATTCACATGGGGCGTGCCAATCCGCGCGATCTTGTGCTATTCGGAGAGGCTCGCCAATACCCTTGCCAGCTTTGATCGAGTCGTTTCCGTGGATTCGCCATACCGGATGAAAGTCCAGGGCTGGCTACTTTGCGCGGGATTTGCCACCCACATCGTCGATCTTGCGCTGGCGGCGAGTGTCGATAGGATTGCTTCAACAGATTGCGACTTGATGGTAAGTGGACCAACCACCGGGGAATCTGCGTTCGCGGAGATGCTGCTTGCTGTTCCCCAAGCTCCCTGGTGGGCCTGTGGTTTTTCTCGAGTGGCCGAGAGGGCCTGGTCCAGCGCGGCGCTCGCGATATCAAGCGGTTCCGACGGTATCTGGAAAAGGGGGATTATTGTTCCCAGGTATTTCGGTTCTTCGCCGACCGGCCGAATCACCACGCAGCCGACCCGCTCCGCTACCTCCAAGCCCCTATTTGTCCCAAGCAGCTTCGAGAGCAACGAACCCAACGGGGTGTTAGCCGTTCGAATCGCAGGCGCCTTGTCGACGGCGATAGACCGCTTGGTTAAGACGACGCCAAAGCAGGTACCGCTCTTTCGCCCGATCTCGACTACGGCCTCCAGCATCGTCATGCCTCTGGTATCAACGTCTGCAACCGGCTTTGAAAGAAGGCCGGTATCGATCGCCTTTTCTCTAGCCCGAGGGTCCGCACCCTCCACGTCATCAGATGATGATCCCCAGCACCAGCTTGTTAGCCCGACGCCGAGTACAAAGATCGCAATTAACGGTCTAGTGTCCATTTATTGTTATCCCACTGCATGAATACTGGATCGCTGATGGACCGGCGAGCTGAATGCCGTTGAAGTATCAGAGCTGAGTAGAGTTCGAGACGCCAGTGCATGAATCGAGTACACTCCGCATTACGAGCGGGTCTGGTCAGTCAATTCCGAAGCCCTGAAAGAAAGTCGCCGAGCGTCCCGCCGTAGGGCAGAAGTCTCCAAAACGGCTCGTCTACCCATAAAGGTTCGCTCTGGGGTTGGGAACCCTTCACCACCCAAATGCCTCCTGCGGATGAGCGGGAGATGATCAAGTTAAGGAGCTCACGGACCGTCAGATTCGTCTCGGCAAGCGGGCCCACCATGTTCCCGGTCCGATCGCCAGGCCAACTGGCGATATAGTTTTTCGGGCCGTACACTTGATCCTTTAGGAACGTGTACAACTGTCTCGACGCGAAGGCTATTGGAACGCGGTTGGACCGGTACGCCCGAAGCTCATAATCGAGCCACGACCTGTTGGCGGGCCGTTCCTCAATACTGGGTATAGCGGGCGCAGCTTGCGCCGAGCGGTGTCGGAGAGTCACGACGCGGTGGTCGACTCCGAGGACCGAGCCGGGAAATAGCGTACTGAGTATCTGCTTGAATGTCACATTCCGTGCATTCCATGCGGTCCCATTCAGCGGCCGAGGCGATTGCAGGTCTAGCCCCAAGCAAACGTTCGCCCGGAAGGCGGCCTTACCGAGTTCAGTCAGGCTGTCCTCGCCGGAGGTGTGGAATTCAGGTACTGCCGCCGCAAGCGGGTCGGATACACACCCTCCCCTCGCTGAGTCGTTTACCGAACAAGGTCAATGCCATTATCGAATCTGCCATCAAAAAGATCTATCTAAAGGCGGAACAGCCGGATGTTTCCGCCGTTATCGAAGAAGTCCAGTTGCAATGTTTCAAAGCCAACATCAAGAAGCCGCATCCTGTCACCGTACGGCGAAGAGTTGCAGCCGTTCCGGATCGCCTCAAATTGGAAAAAAGGCAAAGTAGGAAGGCAGCGGCGGAGAAATACGAACCAATCAAGGGCCACTTCCCCGGCGCTGACTATCCTCTAGCCGTTGCCCAGATTGACCATACGCCGATGGATGTCGTTGTGGTTGATGAGGAACACCGCCAGCCGATTCAACGACCGTCGCTGACCGTGGTCATTGATGTCTACAGTCGCATGGTCCTCGGCTTCGCAATCTACCTCGAGAAGCCGAGCGCTTTCGCGGCGGGCCTCGCGATCGCGCATGCGGTACTGCCTAAAGAGGATTGGCTTGCCGGCGTCGGCGTGCAGGCCCAATGACCTTGCTGGGGAAAAATGCGTAAAATCCACTGCGACAACGCGAAAGAGTTTCGAGGTACAGTGATTGGCCGCGCGTGCCAAGATCACAATATTACTGTCGAACACAGACCGCCCCGAGAACCTCGGTACGGGGGCCATATCGAACGAGGGTTCGGGACTTGGCTAACTCGGGCTCGGCGGCTCAAAGGCACGACGTTTTCCAATGTCGAGCAGAAGGGTGATTATGATTCGGAAGGCCGGGCCATCATGACCCGCGCGGAACTGGAAAAATGGTTCACCATTTACGTCGCCAAGGTCTACGCGAACACGTTCCACAGCGGCATAAAAACAACACCGTTGGCCAAGTACCAGGAGGGAATACTTGGAACCGATGAACGTCCGGGATCGGCCTGCCAGATCGCGTTGCCGAGCCGACAGCATTCATGCTCGACTTTATGCCGTTCGAGGAACGCACTATTCAGGAGTACGGGGTTGTGATCGAGCACATTTTCTTCTGGGACGATGCGCTGAAACCTTGGATTCACGCGCGTGACCCAGAAGACTCCAAGCGCCCGCGCAAGTTTACATTTAGAATTATCCCGCGCGACATGCGTGAAGTCTACTTCCGAGATCCCGCCACCAACACCTATCTCGCGATCCCTTACCGCGATCGCACCCGGCCACCCGTGAGTCGCTGGGAGATTCAGGCAGCCGAGAAGCGTTTGCGGGACGCAGGCTATGCCCGAGTCGATGAGGTCCTTATCTTCCAGGCCGTCGAGGAAATGCGCAAGCTGGAACAAGAATCCGAACAAAAAACCAACAAAGCGCGGCGCGCACGAGAAATGCGCCACAAGCCACCACGCCAGCCCTCCGCGACTCCGGGGAAGCCTGGCCCCACTGGCCCCACCGCTGTTGCCATTGCCGAGACTGATCAGTATCAGGAGCCGGTCGAAGCTTTCGAGGGTATCGTAGAGCCAGAATGACATGAATGGCGAGCACGTCTCCTCAAAAACCCGCGAGCTGCTGGACAAACCGATGGAGGAGCGCGTCGCTTATCTCCAGAACGACAGTTGGATACCCTATTCGCAAGCCAACAGGATTCTGTAACAACTGGAAGATTTGCTGAATCATCCCAAGTGCGACCGCATGCCGAACCTCGCGATCTCGGCTCAAACCAATAATGGCAAAACGCGGCTCATGAAACATTTTTTATCGCTGCACCAGGCCAGCGAGGCCAACGGCGGGATAATCGCGGCGCCAGTCTTCTATTTGCAATGCCCCGGCTTTCCCGACGAAGCACGGTTGTACAGCGCCATCCTGGTGAAGCTGTGCAAGAAATTCCGTCCCAGCGCCCCGCCGCAAGAAAAATTCCTGCTCGTCTTAGACGCGTTGTCGAAGATCGAGATCCGCATCCTCGCACTCGACGAAGTGAATTTCACCGAAGTTGGCACCGCCGCAAAACAGAAGCGCTTTCTCAACGCGCTTCGATATCTTGCTAACGAGCTTCGAATCTCTATCGTCTGTCTCGGCACCGAGGAAATGCTGCGAGTCATCCGCTCAGTTCCCTCCGTTGAGAATCGATTTCCGCCGACGGTCCTTCCGCGCTGGCAAACTGATAACGAATTCCGCAAGCTCCTGGCCTCGTTCGAAAAGATCATTCCGCTGAGGTATCCATCGGATCTGCAAAGCAGCACACTGGCCGCGAAGCTTCTGACGCGTTCAGAGGGCACGATTGGCGAACTCAAAATGCTCCTCGCCGCCGCGGCAACGAACGCGATGCGCAAAGGAACGGAGCGTGTCACCGAAGAGATTATTGATGGATGCAACTATCTTGGACCATCGGCACGAAGACAGCGGTCTGTTTCTGGCTGAGGTGCTCAATCTGGCGGGTTAGGGCCTTGCGACACTCTTCAACACTTCCGAAACCTTCCTCCAGATCCGCGATTCCAATACAGCAATGCTAACCAGTTCGCGGTGGGTTGTAGTCCTACGTTGATATCCCGGCACCTGATCTTGCGATGCCCATCCACGCTTCAGTGCGCACATCAGCAGAAATGCCGTCCATTCGCTAACGTCGATTTTCTGCAAGTCGTTGCGCGCCAGGATGAGAGTGGCGTGCTCCTGATTAGTCCGCTCGATTTCGAGAGCGTATGCGCTCATATCTCCTGACTGAATCTCCGCTATGGCGACGCGTCTTGGACGCTTCTCCTTTTTGATCCAGGCCCACGCGATTTTCTTTCCCTTGAGATCGTGGGTCGGGAAACTGGCCAATGTGTGTTCTCCAAAACTTGTGTCTCCGGGGCCTACACCGATCAGGCCGACCGTACATGGCCGCTCGCGCGCCAACAATTCGATGGCCCGCATAAAGGTTTCTATGCTAGCCGGCAAGACGGATACTTTCCGTCGCTTTTGTGCCGGCGATTGGACGGTCGTAAGTTTGGTCAGTTGCAGATTGCTCGCGCCCCACTTCCCCTGCCCCGTACCGAGGCCGGTCAGCATTTGGTTAGCATCTGCCTTCATTGGTGAAAAGCGGTAGCGCTGGACGATCTTCTCTTCCTTCATCAGTTGCTTGTCGCTCAGGTCATCGAAACGGTCCTCTATCAGCCCGATCCTCAACGGTTCAAGGCCGCGCTGCGGTTCCTCGCTTGACTGGAACACATCCGGTGCCGGCTTTTCCACTTCGCTTTCCGATTTTTCGGTCTTCGTCCAGGCGGGCATCAGATTCTCATCCGCCGTGTTTGCGCCAGGCGAGCTGTCGTTATCCCGGTCTACAAACACCTGGTCGAATGGAAAAGGCGCTGAACATCGCTCAAGTTGAAGTATCAACCAACGTGGCGGGCTGTCCGGCGTAGCCGCGGGCAACCGAAGAAATATCCCTTGAACGCTTGTCGGACCTTCGAACGGGAATCCGCACCGGAGAGCCTGATCCGGTTCCGAGATCAAACTGGTGGAGTTGAGTTGATGGAGCTGAAGGCCCTGGTAAAGCCTGCTGGCTTCTCGCTGCATGACAGGCGAGCACAGGTAACGCGCTAACGTCCAGGCATCTTGATCTTCCAGCCACCGCCGTAGATGGACCCTTACCGCTCCGTCTTCGAGAACGCCACTTCGCTCAGCGTTGAAAGCCTCAGCGTATTCCCCTCAAAAGAGGGCTTGGGCGAGTCGCGTCGAGGGTGCGTAGTAGAACCGAACGATCTCTGCGGTCGGAACCATCACCGCATACGGATCGCCGTTCTGCTCCACCGCCACCAGGAGGGTTCGGCGGACATGTGGCCAGGACGAACCGAACAGG
>DATBEF010000210.1:0-8464 GCA_036269625.1 Bryobacteraceae bacterium
GTTGGGACCCATGCCCGAGGGCCTTCCGATGCTGATGGATCGCGCTTACGAAGGCAATGAAACTCGGCAACTGGTGCTCGAGCTGGGCATGATTCCAGTGGTTCCCCCGAAGTCCAACCGGCTACATCCGTGGGACTACGAACACGCCGTTTACAAGAAGCGAAATGAGATCGAACGACTGTTCCGCAGGCTTAAAGGCTTCCGTCGTATCTTTTCACGATTCGAGAAACTCGACGTCCTTTTCCTTGGCTTCCTCTCATTCGCACTCATCCTCGAGGCCCTACGCTTACTGTGAACACGCCCTAGTCACGTTGAGGGCCGCGCTGCACGGATTGTGGGACTACTTCGCTAATGAGCCGAGTAGCGCGACAAATTGCCCGGCAGCATTGACCCGGCAATTGACAAGGAATCGATTTCCATCCTGAGTATCGAACGTGTACGTCCAAGGAGTTTTCGATCCGGCCGTTCCAGAAGGCATGGTTTGGGGGCATGCCCGAAACAATTTGACAGGAGCTGGGACTGTGTGGGTGGAACGCAAGTTGGAGAGATCGACGCCGTTGATGGCGTTGTCGGCGGACATGAAGAACACTTCGCGGCCGTCTTTGCGCCAAACCGGGAAATCTCCTCCGTCGATGGAGACTTGAATCTTGCCGGCGCCGGCGGGAGCACCACTAAATGGGCGGATATATACTTCGGATCGTCCGCTCTCATCAGAAGAATACGCGAGCCACTTTGTATCGGGAGAGAAGCGGGCCCCCGACTCCTCAAACGGCGTCGCCAAATACGGGAAGCTATGAAAATCTTTCGCCGAGGCAACCAGGATGTCGTGACTGCCGAAGGCCATCCAATTCCCGTCTGGCGACCAGTCGGACGGATCGCTGGGCAAAGTAGTTGGAAATTCATCCGCGCCCGGGTCCAACGACTTTTTTATGAAGGTGACGAACCGGGCAGCCCCCGTTCGATCTGAGGAGAAGAGAATCTGGCTGCCGCTGGGCGACCAAACCTCGGTCCAATCATTGGCGGGATTGGTAGTCAATGGCGCAACTATTCCGCGCGTCAACTCGGCTATCCAAAGATCGCGATTTCCGTCGTGTGCGTCGGGGCGGCTAAAGACCAGACGATCGCCGCCGGGCGAGAGCCTAGGCTGGCTGAGTTCTCCTTCAATGGGAAGCGTCTCGAGAAGTTGTCCCCGCCGGTCGACCCATTGCAGATGCGTATAAGTTGCACCGGGGGGCCGCACTAAGAGCCAACGCCCATCCATGGAGGCGGTGAAAAAGGCAAACGTGCTGGCGGCATTGAAGGCGATTCGATCAACAACGATCTTCGGTTCACCAATCAGCCGCACTGCATCGGTATCGAACTGCTGCACGACGAGCGCGCCGTCCTTGTAATAGAGAAGCCTTCCCGTTCCGCCACGAGAGGGCGGAAGGTAGAGCGAGTTAGCGTCCACTCTCATGACGCGCGTACGTTTGGGGGAGTCGATGGACCCCAAGTAGACGCCGTTGTTCTCGCGCTTGGCGCAACGAGCGAAATACAGAAAACGCCGGCCATCGGGAAGAAACTGCGGGCTACGATGCGAATTTTCGGCCAAAGCGTGATCCAGGCGTGTGACTCGCTCCGGGGTGGCGCCCGAACTGCGCAGAAGATAAAGCGGTTCGCGATTAGATCGGCGAAACACGATGTCGCCCGTCGCTCCCCAAGTGCCTTCCTGAAAGCCCGACAGATCAGCGATGGTTTGCACGGGGCCGCCCTCCGGCCTGACTTTCTTCAAACGGCCGGCGGCGAAGAACGCAACCCATTGATTATCGGGCGACCACATGGGCGCACTGGCATCTTCCGTCCCCGGCAAGGCGCTAGAGCGTGCCGCATTCAGGGGGCGAGTGAAGAGCCACTTGTTCCCCTTCTCGTCCTGCCCGGCGAACGCTATATAGCGGCCGTCGGGCGATATCAAAGGCATCTGGTCGCCTGCTTCACTCATCATGAACGGGAACTGAGCGGCAATTGACGGCGGCTTGCTCTTCGTAACCATCCAAATCCCGAGCACGATTGCCGTCGAGGCGCAGACGGCTGTCACAATCCATGGCCAAAGGAGCTTAGTAGCCGGGGCTTTCTCAGCGGGCTTGGAAGCAGAGGCCCACTCCAGTTCCGCTTTTACATCAGATGCAGCTTGCCAGCGATCGTTTGGATCGGATGCCAGGCAGCGGTCGATGACGTGAGCCAATTCTCGCGGCACATCCGGCATCGGCAGAGGGCGGTGTTCGGCCGGACGTTTGCCAAGCGCCATTTCGTACAACACCATTCCGAGCGCATAGATGTCGGTGCGCGTATCGGTTATGCCTGCTTCCCGCTGTTCCGGAGCCATGTAGGCGGGGGTGCCGATCACGATGTTCGTAGCGGTCAGCGTTTCATCTGTTGCCGACTGCGCGAGACCAAAATCAAGTACCTTGATCCCGCTTTTGGAGACCATTACATTGCCCGGTTTCAAATCGCGATGAACGATTCCGCGCGCGTGCGCGGCGGCCAAAGCGTCCGCAATCTGAATGCCGTACCGGATGGTTTGCTCGATGGAAAGCGGGCCTTTCTTCAAGCGATCGGCAAGGCTAGAGCCCGAGATCAGTTCCAGGACCAAGTAGTTCGGACCTACATCGTACAAAGTGCAGATATGGGGATGATTCAGCGAGGATATGGCCCGGGCCTCACGCTCAAACCTGGCGCTGAATTGCCGGGGGACGACTTTAATCGCAACGGAACGGTCCAAACGTGTGTCTGTTGCGCGATAAACCTGCCCCATACCGCCCGCCCCCACCGGTTCTTCGACACGGTACGGCCCTAGTTTGGCGCCGACCGCCACGGGAATTTCGGGGGAACTTTCGTCCAATTCGGGCAACGGCTGGTCCAACATTTTGCCGTTGGTATCTTGTGCGAGCAGGCGCTCAACCTCTTTACGTAGATCGGGAGCAACCTGGGTAAGCACGCCGGCACCGTGCGCTTGAGCGGCGTGATAAAGCTCCTCGATTTGCCGCCAGCGCTCCGGGGTCATAGATCCTGGGTCGTTCCATGATATTTCCCCCTCAGAGTTGGCGCAACTAAAGAATGAGCGGGTCTCGGGGGCCGCGTTAGCGGAGCGTGGCCGCCGAGCTCTGATCCGTATTCATAGCTAATAACCCAAGCTTCCGCCGCTCTGCTAAGCCCAGGTGGATCAACCGCACATCCTCCGGAGCGAATCCCAAAAGGCTTTGCTTCATGTGGTAAAAATCTGTCCTGTCCCACTTTGCTTTCATCACTCCCTGGTCAGAGTGCCGATCGACGCCTTCCAGAATGTGGGTGATTTCGTGAACCAGGACGTGAGCCAACACGATCTCCATCATCGGACCTCTGCATACACTCTCGATTCGATCGTAGAAGACTTGGATATGGCGACCCTCAAAGGGCAAAGCATAGGCAAGGGCGCCGGGCTTCAAGGCCGTGGGCGTGACTGCGCTTAAGCTGACCAATATCGCTTCTGCGGGACAGCTTCGGGACGATTGTTGCCAATCAATGACGACATCGATCTCACCGAACATTTTTGAAGCAAGCATTTTGGCCCGCTGTATGGTCAATCCCGATATCGCACCAGGCGCCATGCAAACTGTGACGGTATGGCCGGTTGCGGATGGTTCGGATCTGCCGTAGGCCAGCGCCCCTATTTGCAAGATCATCAATGTCATTGCCGTGGTCTTCATCGTTCCCTCCTGTCCGGGTTCGCTCTACAGGCGCAAACGCGAAGCGGGAACTTGAACACCCATCAAAAAAAAGTTTCGTCAGTGCGTCAGGGCGGGTATAATCCCTTAAGCCAAGCTTATGGAGGATGCCCAAAGCTCTGAAACTACACAGCTTCTGCGTGCCTGGGCGGGCGGGAATCAATCGGCACTCGAGCAGCTAACACCGCGCGTGTATAAAGAGTTGCGGCGGATTGCCGGACGCTGCATGCAGAATGAGCGGCCGGGACGGACGATCGAGGCAACGGCTTTGGTCCACGAAGCCTATCTGAAGCTGATCGATGTGACGAATGTGGACTGGCAGCACCGCGCCCACTTCTTCGCGATATCGGCCCAGGTGATGCGCCGTATTTTGCTCGATCGGGCTCGCCGCCGTGTAGCGGCCAAACGCGGTGGAGCGGAGCCGAAAGTGAATGTGAACGAGCTGGAACAGTTAGGATCTGCTCGCGCTCACGAGCTTGTCGCGCTGGATGACGCGTTGAATGCTCTGGCGCAATTCGATGCGCGAAAAGCGCGAGTTATTGAGCTGCGGTTCTTCGGCGGGTTGAGTATAGAGGAGACGGCCGAAGTTGAAAAGGTCTCACCGGACACCGTGATGCGCGACTGGAGATTAGCGCGAGCTTGGCTGTTGACGGAGTTGGAAAAGGGTGGGGCGCGACAAACTCCGGATGCTCGTCAGCGTGGCTGAGGAATGCGCGATGTTTAGGGCATCGAACCATCCCGTTCCCGTTCCGGTGAGCAGCAGACCGAAATTGATGTTCCGTGCTCCGACCGGTACAGGCAGGTCAACTCGTAACGAGTCCACTCAGTGGTCCCGGCGGCGCCGCGAATAACGTCGTTTTCGCTGACGGGATTTCCGTCCACGAATCAGGCTTGCGAATTGTCGAACGCCAGCACCTTGCCCCTTTCCTCCGGTGCATCGCCGGCATGAAGTTCCGGGGTAGCATTAGCTTCCGACCGAATAACTGCCTGAGTCTCTATCCGACTGAGCTTTTTCGATTCTTCACGCCGCGTGATCCGATGAAGGGGATTCCCCTTCAGAAGGGATAACCATGAAAAGATTCAAGCGGCTGTTTTTGACAGCCAGTTTGATTGCGTCCGTTACGGGCGCATATGCCGATAACCTCTTCCTCGGACAATTTCGACGCGGAAGGGCAAACCAGTCAAACGCCTTTAGGGACCGGCAATGTGGACGCGTATTTCAAGAACGACAGTACGGTTCCGCTCAGCACGTTTGCGGTATACGGGTCGCCGAACAACGGGTCTGTTCCCGCTTGCCCGGGTCCGGAGAGCGGTAACTGCCTGAATCTAGCGGGCGCTTATGACGTCTCGCAGGTAATTACCAGAGGTCTGATATCACTGGCAGCCGGGACATACAACCTTACATTCCTGTATTCAGGCTCCGAACGGACGCAGGACCTGAACGCTCTCGATAGTGCGATGGTGTCTCTCGGAGCTGCTTTTACCAAGAGCTTTTCCATCGCGCCGTCGGCGAGCCCGCAAACATTCAGCTATGACTTCACTCTCAACTCTCCACTCTCGGCCAATCTAGTGTTCACAGACACGACGCCCGATCCGTTTGGACCCGCGATCAGCGTAAGTATGGGCACTGAACTTACAACACGTGAAGTGGCCCTTCACGGGCATGTGAAGCTTGCGGAGCTTGCAAGTCTGGCATCGGTTTGGCCTGGAATAGACGAAGACAAGGCTTGGCGAGCCAACGAGCTAAAAAGGTGGCGCGACTTTTGCGGGCGCTATCTGTCGAAATTCCAGTGTTGGCGTACATCTGTCGGTACAATTTTGAAATAAACAGAAATGCCAACCGGCCACGCAAAGACGAAACGCATTGAGATCGCCTCCAGATGAATCGCAGGCTGTAAAAACGATTCCACACCCCCTGCGTTCGTTCACGTATCTCATCCGCTGTCATGGAGGGATGCGGCATAAACATTTTCGGCCTGAGATGTGCCGGGATAAGCCAATATCGAGTAACAGGAATGCCGGCGACCGTCACTGTATTTTCATTCTGATTCTTTTCCCAACGTTCAAAGTCGACGGTACCTGGAAACGGAGTTAGCATCACAAATTGGGCAAAAGTAATCCCGGACTCCTGGGCGAGAGCGGCAGTTGCCGCAAAGGTGTTCTGTTGATCGGTTGGAAGGCCAAATATAAACGAACCCAACACATGAACATCGTGCTCGCGGAAGGTTTGTAGTCGTCGCACCAATTGGTCGCCAGAACAGTTAAAATCCTTGAAGACGGCTTTCAGGCCTTCGGGCGTAACGGCTTCGACACCGACCAAAGCTCCTTTAATTCGCGCCTTCCGCATGGCATTTAAGAACTCCGTGTCCTCGGCCGCCTCCATAGTGATCTGAGTAAAGAAGACCATGTCGTGCGGCAAATCGGCCAAACGTTCCATTAACGTGAATCGTTCCTCACGAATGGACTGCAGTTCGGCGAGTTTGGCATGGTTATGCTGCGCCTCGGCGAGGCGCAGGTCCGTTTGCGTCACCGGGTAGAAATTGTCATCTGCGAGGGCAATGAACCGGAAGCCCTTACGCCGCAGGGCAACGATTTCGTGAATCACAACCTCAGATGAGCGCTGTCTCGGGCGTTGGCCGTCGGTGCGCCAGACGGAACAGAAGGAGCAATGCTTCGGGCAGCCGCGAATCGTCTGGACCGATGCCCACATGTATTTGTCCTCAGGCAGCAGGTCCCACCGTGCTGGCAGGAATCGCCCTGCCTCAATCCGGCCGCCCTCATATAACAACCTGGGATCGTGGCGCAGGCAATCTTGCAGCGCGTTGCTCCAGACGACGTCTCCATCCCCCTTGACCACTGAATGGGCCCCGCCCAAGTCGAGCGCCTCTTCGGGAAACAAGCTGGCGTGTATGCCGCCGAAGATCACCCATGCCCCCTTGTCTCGCGCGATCCTTCCTACTTCATAGCCACGTAAGGCGTTACCCGTGTGAATGCCGATTCCAATGACATCGCCGGAGTGAAGACACGAAGGGTCGAACTGCTCCAGGGTTTCATCGATGATATGAGGATCGCCAAAAAACTTTGGCGTGGCGGCCGCCAGTACATAGAGCCACCGCGGAGTGATCACAGCGGTTCCAAAAGAAATGTCACTCGGATTTACGAGATGTACCTTCATTGATCCGAATCCTTTCCGATTCGTGAATAGTTTCCTGCCTTCTGCAAACACTTTGCTTGAACGCGAGTTCCGGGCAACTCTAGGCGAAGGCGTAACTCACGCGTGGCAAAGTTGAGCAAGTTGGGAATTACAAAGGAGAAAACTAAATTAATGGCGGGGAAGGATCGGCGGCTTGGGGAAGCATTCGGGCCACGCAAGAATTCGGACTTAACATTCGATCGCATATTACGAGCGGATCCCCAAGCGGAAGCAATAAAACCGAAATCCAGCTTGTGTCTGGAGAATCCGGAATTATCGCGGCATCAAGGTGAATGGAGGCGGCGGCGGCACTGTTCCGATTCAATAACTCGGGGCAGTCCGGCACATCGTCCAGCACGGACATCAAAAAAAACACGCACGTCAGCAGGGCAAGCCACTTACCGTATTTGAAAAGGCTATTCAGAACTTCGCCGATCTAATTGTAGCTTACCGCACACCGATATCCGCTCGGCGAATGAGAGTCTAGACCGGATTGCCTTTTTCTCGACCTAATGGCGCGGGCCTCGGGCCGGCTCGATGTGGACAAGTGCCTCTGCGATTCGAGGATAGGCCGCTAAAATCGAGTTCTCTACTTCATGCGATATCTGGTGGCCAGCAGTAACCGATATTCTGAAATCGATGCGACCGAGACGCTTCGAGGGTGTAATGCGCACGCCCGGACGGACGCGCTCCTCAATGCGGCAACCACTCCCAATCCTGAACCGAAGAAGAAACGATCACGCCCGCATCTTCGGCTCGTCGACAGATGAAGTTCGCCCCATGCCCGAATACAACGACGGCTCCCCCTTCGAGAAGCACTACCGCATCGGCGAGCTCGCGCGGCTGTGGGGCCTGGGGCGGGAGACCGTCAGGAAGCTGGTGAAAAGACGATCCCGGCGTGATAAAAATCCGGGCCGGCAGAAAGAAGGCGCATACGACCTACAGCGTTCCGGAATCGGCCGCACGAAGGATACATACGCATCTGTTGAACAGCGCTTAGCGCGCCGTCTAAACCTGTCGCCGCCCTCGTGGGGACGGGCAAAGATTATGCGCTGCGGTTGATCGGCACCAGCTTCGGCTTGTCGTCAGCGCCACATCGGAAATCCGCAGGCCCGTATAGATCGACAGCGACATGAAATCCGCCATGTCCTCGCCGCTCCACTTGTGGCGGTAGCTGCGTCCATATTTCCGGCAGGCCTCGTACATCCTGCGGATTTCCTCATCCGTGAAGGGCAGCTTCTGCTCGTTGCTCCCATCGGATACGCCCCTGCCCTTCGGATTCTTCACCGCGCGCGCGGGACTTTCGCGGCGCACTCGATGGTGACACGGCCTGGCTGAGAAGCATCGGGTGGGGGCAGCGGCAGCGCGACTTCGCCCTCCCATGAGCGTGCTTTTTCCCATTCGGCCGCGATGGCCCTAGCGTCGTCCGATGCAGTTTTGCCCGTGCATTTGCGCCTGAACTTACCGTCCAGCGTGCCCGAAGCAAAGATGAGACACGCGCAGCGCTTCCAACCTTTTTTGCGCTCTTCGA
>DATBEF010000233.1:0-5773 GCA_036269625.1 Bryobacteraceae bacterium
CACGCAGAATCAACGTAATCAGGCATTGGACGGATTCCGCCGCGGATCCTATCGAGTGCTGGTGGCGACCGATGTGGCAGCTCGCGGCATTCATGTCGACGGCATCGCCCATGTGGTGAATTTCGATCTGCCGCAAGCGCCCGAAGATTTTGTACATCGCGTGGGACGGACCGGCCGTGCGGGAGCGCGCGGCACTGCGTCCACGTTCGCCAGCCACAGCGAGCGGAAGCAAGTGCGCGATATTGAACGCGCGCTGAAGACGGAATTGGTGCGGCGGCGCGTTCCGGCCGATCTTCCCGAGGCGCCTGCCGGGCCCGAGGGGAATCGCCGCCATCATGGAATTCGAAGCCGATAAGCGGCAGACCATATTGAGGTGGGCATCGGACATAACTGAAGTGAGAAAATTGTATGATGCCTGCCCGGATCGAGTCTACCCCGAGCATTTTTGGTGGGAAGCCTCGCGTTGCCGGACACTGGTTCGTGTATCGGACATTGTGATCTGGCATGAGCATCAAGGATTAACAGCCGACGCCATTGTCTCCAAATTCCGGGAATCACCCTCGCGGACGTCCATGCGGCATTGGGTTACTACTACGAGAACCTTGAGACGATCCGCGGGAAGAGATGCGTGCGGAATTGGCTGCTGCCGACGCCTATCAAGTAAAAAATGAATCGATTCTGCGGGCAAAACTCAGCCAGGCAAAACGTATCTCTTGAGCCAGCCGATCCGCTTTCATACAGATGAGCATATCGCTTCTGCAGTGATCGAGGGATTGCGGGCGGAACATCGATGTGTCCACGACATTCGAGAGAGGATTGACATCCGCCACGCAACTGCAATAAGCTCGCGAAACCGGAAGGGTGTTGGTGACGCAAGACAAGACTGTCAGCTTATCGAATTTTAACGGCGACTCCACTCAGCGCTGTACATTATCTGTATCAGTCATATGGGAGCAAATCATGAAATCACTGGACAGGAGGGTGTATTCGCGGTCGGCCAAGCGATCACGAAAATCGGTTGGTACTTCCATCCGAAATCCAGTCCTGAATTCGGAATAGATGGCGAGATTGAACTTGCGGACAATGGAAAGCCTAGCGGGAAACTCCTCAAGGTACAGATAAAGACCGGCCCGAGCTGGTTCCGCGACGTGTCCGCCACAGGATTCACATATCGGGGCGACAAGAGTCACCTAAGCTACTGGCTCTCACACTCAGTCCCTGTGCTGCTCTTACTTCATGACACCGCAGACGGGAAGACCTACTGGGAAGAAGTAACCAAATCGAAAATCATTCCGACCGGCAAAGGCTGGAAGATCGATGTCCCGAAATCACAGGTCTTGAATCAGGAGGCATCTGACGCACTACGAAAAATCGCAAACCGGGCGGTGCACGCGCTGCCTAACGGTATGTGGTCGAGGCATGAGCAATACGAGCTCCAAGACGACTACGTTAAGCCCGTGCCCGGCAGTCGAATAGTCCAATATGATCCGTGGCAATCGTACTCTGGATCGCCCGACCTCAAAGGTCTGAGAAACAAGCCATATATAACGTTCGCCCGGCTCGGACGCGACGTCCTTTCGGGCGACAGCCTGACCAACGGAAAAAGATCTTTGGTCGTCGAATGGACGACAAATTACGGCCTATTGGGGCTGCTCCCCGGACTAGCGCAGCTTATTACGCTTTGGCCTCGCTGGGAGAGGTCCGGCAAGATGGACAACTCTGATTCGGAACAAGCTTGCCTGTCGTATGCCCGACATATTCGGGTGGGTGGTAACTGGTACTCGACGGGACAAATGCAGAGCATCTCCGCGGCTCGCCCCGTTGCTCCTGTCGTAGGTGAACCTGTCCCTAAGTCCATGATTCCAGCGGAATGGCCGAAACCTGGAGTTCTGCTTTGGAGGTGGGAGCATTTTAATTGGCAAGAAGAAACGTTGCAGCAGTCAGTTGGATCATACTTCCCAAACATCGAAGGATCGCGTGAAACGTACGACTACCCGTGTCCCGGGCACCCACGCTTTTGGTCAGAGTACGCCGAACCCGTTCGTAAAATCGCTCGATGGGCTAAGAATTTCCACGACGTGCTGATTAGCATATCGGCATTTTGCTCCAGGAAGGGCGAAGACGAATCGGCGAAAGTCAACGAAGCCTTGTATTTCCTCGAATCGCTTGCTTCCGCTGTTGCCATCTCGATTGAATTAGAGGCGGGAACTAGAAAGTTATTGAAGAAATGGCAGTCACCGTCTTTACTTTCTAGCTTCGCGATGATGGCAATCGAGGATATGGCATCTGGTTACCAGAGCAGATTCGAGGAACTGATTGTTGACGGCTGATGACTATTCCGCTTGTTTCAAAATCGAGAACGCGCGATTGATGTCCTTCATCTTATGATCGGCTAATTCCTGAAACTCCGGCGCCAGACTAGCCACTTTGTCTGGATGATACATCTGGGCCAAGCGCCGATAGGCGATGACGACCTCTTCGGGAGTCGCGTTGACATCAACACTGAGGATTTTCGCCGCCCATGTCCTTCCCGACCCCGAATGCTTAGGCGTCTCGGGAAATGCCGAGTAATTACCGGGTTTTTGGAATTTGGAACGTCCATCTGGCGCTATAAACGTCTCCACGAATTTGGAGGCGGCCGTTAGTGAAGAAACCTGAAGATCGACCTGAACTTCCGGATTGATTTGCAGTTTGATGTCGGCGTAGAGTGCCACTGGGAGTTCGCAGTTGTTCTTAAAGCGCCTGTCAGGCGATCCGTCCTTGTTGACGAAACGCCACGTTGTATCAACGACGCGAGCGTCGGCAGGTGCGCTGCCACTCTCTGTGAATCGGGAATGAGAATAGCTAGCCTTAATATCCCCGTAACTAACTGCCTCAAAACGACCAGCCCGCCAGCACAGGAGGATATCCGGTAACGCGAGGGCCCGAAGATGACTAGTCTCAATCCCAACAATTTGCACGTTTGCTGAAACGTTTGGGATTCTCATAGCCCCGCATCGAACGACGTTTCGCGAGACCAGCGTGCCGCACCCCGCATTCCGCTTCCAGTCGTAAGTTGATCTCGTTGAAACGACCTCCCAGACACGACTGGCCTTCCCCAATGCTTGAAAGCCGGACTGAATCCGTCCGAAGTTTCCCTGCCTATCGGCGTCAAGTTCATATACGATTTCGGTGTGGCGCGATCGACTGATGCTCTTTGCTACGAGGAGGCCAATAACCATGCACGCAATAGAGAGTAGGCACAGAGAACAAGACGCAAGCGATGGACCCACAAATCGATTCTCAATTTCGGACGAACCGGGCGGCTGACCGCCAACCAACATTTTTGCGGATACGATCGCGCTGAGTATCCTTTGGAAGCTGGCGTCATTTGCTTGAATGGCCGAGAATTCACGCCCCATACGGTCAATGATTATCTCTGTAGGAAACTTTGTAATCCCGAAACCCTCTGCAACGGAAACTCCCCGGAACGCGAGCGGGCTGCCCGATAGGCGCTAGTTCCGTTGCCTGTGGCTCAGCAGCGACGCGCCTGTACAATCCATCTCAATGAAACGAATTCCTCCATCTGATTTGAAAGAGGTTAGCGCGGGATAACGGTCCAAGCTCTTGGGCCCAGCGCAACATCGCAGCCGCTTGGGATATTTATTAACGAGCCAGCCTTCCTGGTGCCCTCGGACGTTGTGTACTCACCATACACGGGGGACGTCGGATATTCGACCCTGGCTTATTACAGCCTCTACGATAGCTGCAAAAACCAGCTCTCTAACCTCGACATGCATGAAACGTTCGGCTCGGAAACCCAGAAGATCGCTAATAATTACGGCTCGGCGCACGCAACCTCATTTAACTGGTACCAAAGCCAAATCGCTGACCAGATAGCGACACATGGAGTCGGGGCAAACCCCAAGGTGTATAGTCCGCAAAGCCAAGATGTTGCCATTTGGACATGCAGCAACAGCTCGGCGATTCATACCACCGACGAAGTCGACATTCTGCAACAAACCTTCTACGGGGGATCAAACGCCGCCGGTACCACCACAGGGTTATTAATTCCCGTTCTGAACAGCCAGAATGCGCTTATCGCAACGCACAACCTCGGATATTACCTGGAGCATGGATGCGCAGAGGACATAAACCCCAATAGCAGGCCAACCAGCTACTTCAGGGCTGTGCCCGCGTCGGTTTTAGCGAACCGGAGCGGCCTGGGGCAGGCGCAGCTCTTTTGGGATGCCGCGACTGGCGTAGCGGGCGTGCAGGTTTATGTCGGTCCACCTAGCCCGCCGAGCACGAGTAACTTATTCAGTCAGACGGGACCAGACGGCTCTGGGACAACGGGTCAGTGGGTTACCAACGGCATGACTTTCTACCTTCAAAACATTACAAACGGCGCACCGGGAGCCACGCTCATGACCTATAGCGTCGGCGTTACGCCTCCCTAGGTGTCGCGCCTCGCCTGCGAAAGGGAATATGGGCCCATCAAATACCAACAGGACCCGGGGCTATCGTGCAAACTCACGAGTTGTCATCGTCGCCATGGCGCTGGTCTGCTTCAGCCAGGCGCGAGCAGCAACGCCCGGCCTGACTCAAAATGCACAACACATCGTAATCGCCACCGTTGGCTCCAGCCAGCAGAACGGGCCGGATGTCGCAATCGGTTTGCAGGTTCTGCGCGATCTGACTGGAACCGGATTGTCAGGGCAAATTAGCGTTGCCGCATTGAACGCGCCCGCTGGTTTCCTTGACTCGGATTTCACGGCTGGTACGAACGGCCTCTGGTTCCTGGAGGACACTGGAGGAAATCTTACCGCTCTTCCGCTTGAGAAAACCCTCCCAAGCTACGTCTTTGTCCTGCCTCCCGGCTTTGACGGCTCGACAATTCCTCGATCGGCGTCGTCGCTTGCCGACAAGTGCGCCTTCACTGCGGCCGCCAGCGTCGTATACACGGCTGAACAGGGAAGCAGTGGCAACGTACAATATTCAAGCAGCAGAACCCTGGCAGTGTCGTCCGGATTTCTCGATCTCGCCGCCGCAGCCGACGCGGCGGAGCGGACCTCGGTCGAGGCGACGGCCGGTGCGGCCTCAGATACCTGCACACATCTGCTGGGACTGGTTCTCGGCCTCGAGAACGGTGAGTCGGCGGCGGTGGTCGACTTCTCCAACAATGTCAATCACTATCTCTCCTGCCCGGCGCATGTCGACGCAAGGCTCGCGGTTGAGGGATTCAGTTCCACTGATCCGGGCGCCGTGCGAGCCCTCGGCTCTCTAGCCACAGGTGGAGCAGGGCTCGGATCACGTACCGACCTAGCCGCGGCCGACGCACTGGCGCGGCTGCATACAAAAGAGGCTGCGCCGTTCCTGCTGCAACTCCTGGAGAGCCAGGAGTCGCTAATGCTGGAAGCGGGTCTGAGAGGACTAGCGGCCTGGGCGTGCGGAATGCCCCCGGCGTTAGAAGGCTCAAAAGCGAGCGCGGTCAATGCCACGACTTGTGTGCCGGCTATCCCCATGGCGACTTCGCAACTCAACGCCATGACCGCCAACGCTGTGTTCGGAGACGCCGCGCAGGACGCGGCGGCGGCGGAATTTTGGAAGGCGTGGTACTCGCAATACGGCGCTCAGTTGCCGTAGGACCTGCAGAGTCGAGCCCGCTGCGCCAAGCATCATCTTATAAGGCGAGGTTGCGTTGAAAGCGAAGCTGATTGGCGGATACGAACTCGCGCCCGGCGTTGGCCACTTCGATTTTGAGGCCGCCGGTGTCGAGGAGCTCGCATTTAAA
>DATBEF010000236.1:0-3073 GCA_036269625.1 Bryobacteraceae bacterium
GGGGCCACGCCCCTTTTCCCATAAGGTGTCGCTCCGCCTCACCTACGCAAGATTGCCACAAGGTCTGACGAGTTGCTTTTTTGAACCCCAATGCGGGTAGATATTCGTCCAGTCGCGGCACAACTGCGGGGGAAATCCGCGTAAACGCGGTTCTTGATGGGCTCTTGGTTCACGCGCGCAGCCGTAACAAAGCAATCCGATCGCCGGATATCTCTCTTGGAACTCCGGATCACTCAACGCTACTTAGACCTGCTCCTCGCCGCGATCGATCTGACGGGCGCTTGCTACGGGAATGAAGGCTACCTTCTTTGTCTCTCGCCCCACTCCGGTTCCTCCCTGACTCGGCGGGAATCGTGAATTACATCATCAGCTCTGCTCTGGCGCCGAAGAACAGACCCATCCGCGAAGTTGCCCGAACTTTGATGCATTTGACAGTCGCGACAACTTCGCCGACATCCTCATCCGCTCCGCTTTTTTTCGACCAGCTCCGGGCCCATAACCGCCGCCATTCGTGAGGTGCGGACGAATGACTTCCTCTCTTTTCGCGAAGCTCGATTAACCGAACGGCTACAATCCAGCCAACACTGAGGTGGCCGGATCACTCCGATTACCGCAATTCATTCGCATCGCGAACGTGAAGCCCTGCGGCGATTCCGTTGTAATGGAACGCCACGCTACAGCCCTCTCAGGACCGATAGCGATTTAACAACAGCTCGTCTCTATTCACCCGTCGAGTCTTCGGATTTGTGACGATCCGCATTGATCGGGAAGCCGATCCGGCGCCTCGGTTCGTCGGCTGGGGCTTCGATGAGGTGCTGGATCGTTTCAAACACGGCCTGGATCTGTTGCCCCTGCTCGTTCTGTCGCCATTCAAGCTATTCTAGACGCCGAGCTATTTCCTCGTGCGTGGCGAGGAGTTGCTGTTTGTGAAGTTCTTGTGTAGTTTCAGCCTCCCGGAGCTACCGGAAGGCACCTTCGGCCGTGATCGTAAAGCGTTGCGATCACGTGAGATCGTTATAATCGTATGGATTTAGGTGCCAGCGCTCGCAAGGGCGTGGGAGTTCAAGTCTCCCCATCCGCACCAGATCTCATTTTCTAAATCAGTTGGAATTCCAGACGTGCATCACGCATGCACTCTATCAGTTTCCTGCAAGTTGACGAGCACGAACCTTAACATGCACACGAACCGTAGAGAATTTCTTGCCGGTTCCACCAGCTTCGCCGCCCTTCTGCGGAGTGAGCGCGCAGCGGCCGTAGTGAACGGCGCTCGCAATGTAGGCCGGCAAGTCCGGGTGAATGTTGATACTGGACGGACGCTCGGCATGATCCCGGCGGACTTCATCGGGCTCGGCTATGAGATTTCTTCCGTAGCAAGGCCGGGCCCGCTGAGTGGGCGAAATCGCACGTACGTGAAACTTGTGCAGGCTCTGGGAGCGGACGGTGTCATTCGCGTTGGCGGCAACACTTCCGATTACTCCTCATTCGCTCCCGACGGCCAAGCTGTATCAGCGCCAAAGGCAACTGTGGTAAATGATGCCAATCTTCGGGAGCTGGGAGCTTTTCTGGATGCGACGAGCTGGAAACTGATCTGGGGCTTAAATCTGGGCAGCAGCACGGAGCAACAAGTAGTCGAAGAAGCCCGTGCGGTGGTCGCCGCGGTGAAGGACAAGCTCCTGGCCTTTGAGATTGGGAATGAGCCTGATCTCTTTGGTCGAGGATCGGCGCACCGGGCGAAGGGCTACGATTATGACGATTATATGAAGGAATACCGGCATTACAAGACGGCCATTCGTGCAAAGGTGCGCAACGCGCCTTTTGCGGGACCGGACGTTGCAAGCGCCACTGATTGGGTGACTCGGTTCGCCACCGACGAAAGAAACGATCTAAAGCTGTTGACCCATCATTATTACCGCGAGTGTGCCAACCCGGCCAGCACTCTCGATAAGCTGCTGCACCCGGATCCGAAGCTCGCGCCGGAATTGGAAAAACTGAGGGCCGCCTCTGCGGCTTCACATGTGCCGTATCGGATTTGCGAAACGAACTCCTTTTGCGGCGGCGGGAGGCCGGGCGTGAGTGACACGTTCGGAGCGGCGCTCTGGGTGCTCGATTTTATGTTTGTCCTGGCCTGCGCTGGCGCTGCGGGCGTGAATATCGAGACCGGTGTAAACCAGCTTGGGTTTATTAGTTCGTATTCTCCGATCGTCGATGACGAACACGGAACGTTCTCCGCCAAACCTGAATACTACGGCATGCTGGCGTTTGCCCAAGCTAAACAGGGACACGCGGTAATTGTGGACTACGACTCCGCGGGCGTGAACCTAACTGCCTATGCTGTTCTGAATGATCGGAATCGGCTCTCAGTCATAATCGTCAACAAAGATGCATCCAGCAACGCCGACGTGAGAATCGCCACTAATAAGCGTTTTCTTCAAGCCACTGCATTGCGTTTAACTGCTCCTTCGCTGAACAGCAAAGATGGAGTCATGTTGGGTGGCTCCGGAGTTCTCGCGCAAGGCGAGTGGAAACCCAGGCCAGTTGAACATTTGCCGGTCCAGAGTGGCGAGTGCGAAATCGGCGTACCTGCCGCTAGTGCGGCGATTGTGAAGTGGGAGGCATAGCGTGAGATCAAATTTTTCAATTCGTGTGCGGGAATTCATAAAGTGCAGTGCTGTCGCGCTCTGTTCAATACTGCTGTTGAGCATTGGTTGCTTGCCAGCCGATGCTCAGAGCGCGAATCTCCCGCTACGTCCTCCAGCCGTACCTTTGGTGACCCATGATCCATACTTCAGTATCTGGTCGATGGCTGACAAGCTGACTGATCAGAACACGAAGCACTGGACGGGAACGGAGTAGCCATTGAGCGGTCTGGTCCGGATTGACGGCTCAACTTATCGTTATATGGGCGCACGGCCGCGGGGCGTTCCAGCGATATAACTCCGGTTTTTGTATTCTCGAGCGTTACTTGCGCGCCTCCCACGCTTCCGCCACTCGGATCGTGTACGCTGCCCAGCACAGTCCCTGATTCAAACTGTCCAAAGCTCAAACCTGCCCACGCGATAAGACCTAACGCGAG
>DATBEF010000238.1:0-4390 GCA_036269625.1 Bryobacteraceae bacterium
ATTGGCGGTTTACGACACCTTGGGTTGTGAACTGGAGGCGAATCGATTTGAGCGGTGAAATGCCGCTGATATAAGCTGCCGGGTATGAGAATCCTGATGCTTGCTTTGCCCGTTGCCGTTTTGAGTTTGGGATCGATTGGACTATCCGCGCAAAGCACTGCTCCGACCACGGCTGCGGTTTCGCGGGTCCACCAACTCGAGATTGAAGATCAGTCGGAACATCCGGGGAATATTTCCGCGGCGGAATATTACCGGCATGGGGATGCGCGCCGTGCGGAGGTTCGCAGGCTTCTTGAAGAGGGGAAGATTACCTCGGGCGAAGACTTCTCCGACGCTGCGCTGATCTTTCAGCATGGACAGACGCCGGAGGAGTTTCTGTTCGCGCATGTTCTTGCAGTCGAAGCGCTGATCCGCCGGGGTTCGGCAGACAAGTGGCTTGCCGCCGCGACACTGGATCGCTATCTTCAGGCGGTGAATCGGCCGCAGGTCTTTGGAACACAGTACCCCGGGGACAAGGCTGCGGGAAACACGCCTAAGCCGCAGGTCGACCCGCGTGTGATGAATATCCAGCGTACGCAACAGCCGTATAACGCGAAGCTGCTTCCGGACTCTGTGCGTCAGGACTTCTGCGTGCCGGACGTGAGTCAGCAGGAGAAGAATCTCGCGATCTTCAACACCGGTCATCGGCCTGAGGGCAAGCTGATGCGAGCGACCACATGCTCCCATTAGCTACTGGGAGCGTCACCGGATAGACCGCATCGAGTGGGTTGGCTGGTCGAGCGTAGCATGAATGATCAACCATCCATTCACATGGACGTCTAACCCGCTATCGTTCCCTCCGCCAGCTGAGAGACCCGCAACGGCTTTCAAATCGGTTTCATCCGGTTTCCTTTTCAGATAGGAAATGGAAACCCCATCCTCTCCGGAACGCTGAACCCCGAATCTCACCTCCCCACCGAGCTAAACTTGTCGTCCAAGTAATGCCCGTTGGGGCATTTCGGAGTGACCCCGCCACGCCTTACTCTTGCTTGTGCCCCGCCTGAATTTTTTCCGCGGCCAGCTTCTCCGCCGTCGTGAGCGCATCCGGCGCGGCCACTTTCACATCCGGCTCCACGCCGGAGCCCTCCCAGTTCGTCTTCGTCACAGGATTGACTGCCTTCGCAAACGGCACTCCTACCATGAAGTAGTCCGCCACCGGATGGCCACCCACCGGGTGCGCGCCGCCTCCGGTCGTCTCTCCAACGATCGTGGCCCGTTTTTGGTTTTTCAGGTCGTAGCAGAACTCCTCCGCTCCGGAGAACGTCCGCTTTGACGTCAACACAAAAACCGGCTGCTTAGTCAACCGCTCACCCGGCACATACGGCAAAGTCCAGAACTGATGCGTTGAATCCTCCTTGCGGTTGTACAGATCGTTCAAATGGGTGGGCTTGTCGAATAAGTAACTCGCAATGAACGTGACCATCGCCGGATCGCCGCCGCCGTTCCCGCGCAGATCGAAGATCACCGCATCGGTATGCGCTACAAAGCTCATCGCCGCCACTACGGTCGGCGCGCAGGCGTCCGCATCCATAAATCCGTCGAACTTCACGTAGCCGATGTTGCCCGGCAGGACCTCCACCTTCCGAAACGCGCAGTTATCATGCTTCATTTGCTTCTGCATCTGCTGGATATCCTCGGGGCTCGGCGCCTTTCTTTCCGGCATCTTGAACGGGCTGAAGCTCACACCTAGGTGCTTGTCATGGCTCACTGCGCGGAGATCTTTGGTCAACCGCTCGGCAAAAGCATCACCGTCGACAATCGAATCGTATTCGCCTGCTCGTTCATGCGCCTGCAGAGCGTCTTGCATCTGCTTGGCCAGTGCCGCATCGACGTAATACTCCGCCAGGTCGGCGCTCACTCCGTCGATCACCCGTTTGCGCAGTGCGGCGTCAACTGTCACATTCACCGGCACAACCCCCGGCGGCAGCGCTCTCAGTCCAAAGGTTTCAACCGTTGGCGGCTGGCCGTCCTTAACCAGCAAGTTGCCCAGCGCCGTCGTGGATCCGCCCTTCTCCCGCACCCGGAAACGAATATGTATCGGCTCGCTGCTCTCGATTGACAGCAGCTCGAATCCGCCCGTCTGGTTGCGGAATGAGAGCATCCCATCCACGGACTGTGACGGGTCCACCGTCCTTACATATGTCTCGATCTTGGCCCGATCGCCGCTGTTGAAAACGTCTAACCATGCCCGGAGCGTGCGTCCGGCGATAGTATCGGGAATGGTCGTTTGAGCAAGCCCGCACCCGGCGCCCACAAGAAGCAACACGAATATTCGGCGAAGCGTTTTAGCGGTCATATAGCCATCGACAACGGTGAGACGGCGAGGGTTCCCAGTAAAACGATTCTCATGCCGCTCGTTATCGTATCGCGCTTTAACAGCGCCCCTAGCTAAACTCGGGCCTATTGCATCAGCAATCGAGAGCCTTGTTTCTGGCCCACGCGAAGTTAGTCAACGTCTGATTCCAGGCGAACGCTAGCGGCGGCTTTCAAGGCTACCCATCAGGCTGTGGCAGTTTCCGCGCGACCAGCAAGCATCCCCAGTCCGATGTCACGGAGAACCTGTGCCTGAACCGGAGCGATCTGACGATTGATTACTATCGCCCCATAGTCAGGGCCACAAACCGTTCTCAACGGGCGTTCTCCTGAAGGCATGTTGACCAGCCGAAGAATGCTATCTGCAATCTGCTGTGGGTCGGGCGCTTGTTCCGACTCAAAGAAGTTAGCGAACTTTTCAACAAAGACCTCGCGAATCGATGAGAGCTGCCCGTAACTGGGGATTCGATCCTGATCTGCAGGTCCGGGGCTGTTGGCCAGCAGGTGGGTCGGGAATGGGCCAGGCTCGACCAGCACGGAATCAATGCCTAAACCGGACAATTCGTAATGCAGAACTTCTGCAAACGCCTCCAATGCGAATTTGCTGGCACAATAAAATGCGCATCCGGGAAATAGAACCCGGCCTACAATCGAGCTGACGTGTACTATGAGCCCGGAACCGCGCTGCTTCATCTGCGGCAAGATCGCCCGGCACAGCCGGACAGGGCCGAAGAAGTTAACCTCGAACTGTTGCCGCACCTGATCCTCTGTAAATGCCTCCGCTATACCAATTGACATGTGGCCGGCGTTGTTCACCAACACGTCGATCTTCCGGCCAGCCGCCTCGATTCTCTCGATAGCCGATTCCACAGAGGCCGGCACCGATACATCCAGTTCGATCACTTCCAAATCCAGCTTCTCGCCTTCCGCCACTTGCAGCATTTCTTGCGCGGCGTACTGATTCTTCCCCCGAGGCTGACGCATGGACGCGTATACGCGATGACCGGCCCGAGCAAGAGTGAACGCAGTGAGTTTTCCGATACCCGAGCTGGTCCCGGTGATCAAAATGGCAGCATTTTTGTCTGGCATCAGCACATCATAAGCTATTCGCAGTTGTCCTGCTGATACCGTTTGCACGCGTCGTTGCGGAACAGATGACTTCTTGCCTGGCCAGAACTTTGCGGGCGTATTCGGTCACGTTCATGAGTGAGAGCCCGAACCGGCTCGTCACTGCTGTCATGTCGATCGCGTCCCCCTGGGCGTAGGCGAGCATCAGCCCGGCAAACGACTTCTGCATCGGATCAGTAGCTCCTCCGAATTGCGCTCGCAGTGTTTCTTCCGGAACGTGCTCGACTTGAAAGGGTTTTCCGCCCATTCTCTCGAAGGTCCCGACCACTTCCAGCGGGCTCAGGGCCTCGGGGACCACCGAACTCAATCGTACAGCGCTGAGCCGAGGGATGGTGCAGAGCAAGGGCGCACATTTCGGCAACATCGTAGAAGGAAACCCAACTGATCGGCTTCGTGCCGGGTGCGTAAATGCGGGCGGTCGCCTCTGGATTATTGAAGCCGAGGGCCGGACTGAGCCAGACTTCCATAAACCAGCTAGCTTGGATGATGGTGAAGTTCATCCCCTGAAGCTCGGCCTAGATCCGCCGCTTGGCCTCATCCCAGAGGAAAGGTGACCCCGGCGGGATGGCGAAACGAAACAAACACAAACCGGTCGACTTCGCCGCGCTCACCAGATGCAACTGACCTTCGGAATCGACCGAGTCGATTGCCATGACGAGCGCCGGCGAGTCATTCCTCTCGCTCACAGCCGGTCTTCGACATATTTGCGACATATTATGGATGGACCATGTCGCCGGTGAGACGAAGTCCCGATGCGCTGCGGGCGATCGGCTGGGGCGGATTCATCGGCGGAGTTCTTGATATCTCGGATGCGCTGTTGTTTTACGGCACGCGTGGGGTATCTCCGGAGCGAGTGCTACAGGGGATCGCGAGAGGGCTGCTGGTCGCGAGTGCGTCCCAAGGCGGCTGG
>DATBEF010000244.1:0-13096 GCA_036269625.1 Bryobacteraceae bacterium
GGGACGAACAGAAATCCGAATGCACAAACTTGATAGATGCGCCATAACATGGCCGTCCGGAAATCGATTTGCAGATCTAAATTGGTCATGTGAAACAGGCCGAGGGCGGTGATCAAAAAACCAGCGGCCATTAGATAACGCCGCTATGTTGGATTCAACGCGGGCAAAGGAATCGCCTGGGTGATGGTTGATTTTCAACCTTCAGCAAAAGACCGCCAGCAGTGGACGCTTCTTCAATTTCAAATCTGCATGGAGGGGTCCGACTCTGTTGAGACCACAATGCGATCGAACTTGACACGGAAGCTGGGACAGCCCAAGAGTGACCCCGATCGCGTTTATTGGGATTTACATGAGCACAAGGAAGTGTCTTTGAAGAAGGGCAGTTTCGAGCCGCCCGGAGGTGGCTCCCCAGTTAGCGGAGTATTGATAGAAGCTGCTGTTCTCCAGGGCGAACCCGAGTAGATCTCGTCTTTCCGCATTCATCAAGCAGGGCGCCAAGATCTCAATCTAGATGAGTCCCTGAGTTCACCGCGCATTTCGCGGGGCCGGATTGTAGCGGAGCATGCGGCTTGCGGCACATCTTGCCGAATCCGGCGAACCGGATCAAACTATCGCTCACATCTCACCTAGACTTTGCTGGATTGGTCTAATGAGAAACTATCTGAATTCCATTCACGGGACCGCGATACGTGCCATCTGTCGAAGTACCGTGAATGGCAAGAATAGTGAAGTTTTCGCCCGTGCAATCCGGAAAGACGACGTAATTTCCGGCAGAGCCAGCCGTAGCAAAGGTAAACGTACCCGAGAAGTCCGTATTCGCCGCGTCGGTTCCGCTTACAATCACGGCATTGGAAGCGGCACATCCATGCCCCTTTCCGGACGCGAGCAGCCTGTAGCTGGCGCTTCGTGTGATGGATCCGTTTCCTCCATCGAAGTAAACGTACACGTCGTAGGTACCGGGAATTCCGGTTACCTGAACGGCTGTGAAGGACGTATTACTATTGTCCAGATAGCCCTTCATCATGCGAAAATTTCCGGGCTGATCCAGTATGTTCGTGTAATACATATTGGACGCGGCCCAGTTAACCTCGGCAGCCGTCGCGCCGCCGTGGCTGTCCAGCACGCCGGAAAAAACTCCGGAGTTGCCGTAGGCGCCGTTCCAGTATTGCTGCGCTATGACGCCCGCCATTTCTGAACTGGCCATGGGTGTCACGTTGTAATCGCCAAAATTAATGGCGATGCTGCTGCTCGCGGCGGGGGTGCCGTACGCGAAAGCGATGAGGCTGTCGGGACCTGTACTGCCCGCCTGTATTCCGGTTTGGCTAGCTGCCTGTGCTGTGATTTGATATGTTCCGGCGGGCACATTCTGCCAGACAAACATGTAAGGACTGGTGTTGGTGGACCCGATGAGACTGCCGTTCGCGTAGAAATCAACTGCGGAAACGGCGCCGCTGCGCACAAATGCATCGGCGCTGATGGTCACGGTGGCGCCACTTGCGATGAGCGTTCCCGGCACGGGACTCGTCAACAGGATTCGCGGGCGGTAGCTCGAGGGTACTCCGGGACCTTGCGTTGCATCCATAATGGTCTGCAGTTGCCCCACCAAGTTTGCGGTGGGCGTTGGGTTCAATGCGCTGGGTAAGGCGGGCGCATTCCAATAGGGATCCAGCACGCCGTAGGTCTCCTCGTACCCGAACGTCCGGCTCGTGCCTTTCGCCTCCGTGCCGTTAAGCGCCCAGTAGCTCCAATCGAAATCGCGTTGATCCAGATAATCTCGAAACGATTGGAACCAGAAACCACCTGTCCCAGGCGTTGAATCGACCATGCACGTTTGTGAGTCATGGCAGTTTCCCCACTCGCCAATCCATATCGGCGCCGTGTAGGTCTGGCCAGGAGTGGCCACATAACCCCAAGACTGGTCGAGCGCCTGGAACAGGGCACCCTCGGTCTGAACGCCGTTATGGTAGAAGGAGTAGTCATGTGCCGAATAGACAAGCCGGTTCGGGAGATTTAGCTGTACCGGAAGCTGGGCGACGCCCGTTAGATCCGCTGCATAATTGATGCCTTCGACAAAAATCAGTAAGTTGGGATTGATACGCAACACGGCGTTCCCACCCCGCTCAGCAGCGGCGTGCCAATCGGTGGCGGCATTACCGCCCCAGGTCGCGTCACCACGTGGCTCGTTACGCAAGTCCGCACCAATCACCTGCGGTACGTTCTTGTACCGGCGCACCATCGCCTGCCAATCGGCGATCCATTTCGACTCCGGATAGTCCGTGTTGTACCAGAGTGTGTTGCCGTCTGTGCCGCTGCAACACCAGTCGGCATTGCTCATGTGGTTGTCCAAAACGATTAAGATGCCCTCTTGGGTAAGCGCGTCCACCGTGGCGTCAAAAACCTCCATCGCGTGTTTGCCCAGGAACTGCGGGTTCGCTTCCACCGCGCTATTCGGCACAACGGGATTTGATTCATACAACTGGTTTGACCAGGGCAGCCGGACAGAGTTGAAGCCGAGGCTGTGAATACGCTGCGCAATGACGTGAATATCTTGCCGCTCTAGCCCGGCTACGACGTAATCCTGCTCTTCCGCGCCATACCAGGCAACGCTATTCAGCTTCAGTCGATTACCGTTTCGATCGACAATCCACTGGCCGCTTGTATGCAAAGGTAACGCGGAGCTTACGTTGACGGCATTGCTCACGGCCGGGGTCTGCGCAATCGAGAATTGCGAGCAAAAACAGGCGGCCAGAACCGCCCCGATCTTCCACGACTTCATGGTCGTCGTCCTCCTGTGGCTGAAAAACTGTGGAGCCTACCCGTTCATCATAGACTCGCGGCAGGCTAAGAACATTTCTCGGGATCGATGGATTTCGCTCTGATTTCAGGCATCGATACCTGTTTTCAGACGTCGACGGCAGCCTTCGACATTCTAACGGCCATGTGCCTGGATTGGCTCTAACTGTAGGGCAGGACTTGACCTTGCGGTGTGCGGTATTCGATGAAGTCAGGATTGTCAGATGCAGTTTCACCGGTAACGGACTTTGCGTGCGCACTCGCTTTGAAACTCGCCTATACCAACTTCCGAGTGGCGCGTAAACAAGGAGCTACCCGGAACTTCAGTTCGGCCGTCACTCGATCCTTCTAGACCGGCGAGAATCTAAAAAAACCAAAAGCTGCCCTCACCGGGGCTGCTAAAAAATTCGATGCCAGGAGAGCATAATGGATCGAGTCGAAACTGAGAATATAATCCGCACTCGCGTAATCGAGCAACGGAAGAAGCCGTGATGTTGTGGGCGCTCGCGAGCGCTCAATATCCGCTGGACCATCGAGTAATCCAGCGGGAGGCCACGGTGGTTCTGATCGAGGCTGTAAGCAGTTTTGCAATTAACGCGAGACGGGCACCTGAAGGTTATACGAAGCGATCCGGGATCAAGCTCGCGCAGGCACGATGGCATTGGTCGCCAAAAAACCGTGGCGAGATCGTGGAGGACCTTTGGGATTCGCTGAATTGAATAATACATCCTAAAAAGCTGGACGTCGGTTGGGAGAGATTTCCGAGCAAAGAGTCTGTCATTGCGAATGGCGCCATCGTAATTCCGTACGTGGAGGCTGAAACGGACAAGCGCCCCCTCGCGTTTATGATCGACCAAGCCGTCACCGGGAACTTCGCGGGGCCGGATTATGGTATAGGAGCACGCGGCTGCCGCCGCGCTCCAGTCGTAAGTCGACTCGGCGGAGGCCTACTGCCTTCTCGATAGCATCATGGCGGTCCCGGGGGGCGAAGAACAGAAGAAATCCGCCGCCGCCGGCGCCTAGCAGCTTGCCACCGCAGGCGCCGGCGCGGCGGGCAGCCCCGTACCAATCGTCGATGACGCTACTACTGACTGCGGGATGCACCTCGCGCTTGAGGCGCCATCCTTCATCGAGGATCTCGCCGAGTGCTGCGACATGTCCCTGGTTCAGCTCATCACGAAGGGTGTGCGCGAGGGCGGTCATTCTGCTCAACAGCTCCTGCGTCCCTTTGTCCGATTCCGATTGCTTGCTCTGGTCGCTCAAAATGGACGAAGCCAGACGAGTCACGCCCGTATAGAAAGTGATGAGTGAATCTTCAAGCTGGCAGAGTTCATCATGCGCCATAAGTATGGGCTCAACGATGACGCTGTCGTCGGGCTCGAAGCGAATGTAGTTGAGACCTCCGAAGGCGGCGGCATATTGGTCCTGCTTGCCGATGGGTTCGCCGCAGAGATCGATTTCAACATGACAGCTCTCTTCGGCCAGATCGCCGGGCGAGACGTAGCGGGACTCGAACGCGTGAAGACCGAGCAATAGACCAACGGTAAATGAACTGGAGGAGCCAAGGCCTGTTCCACGAGAGGGGATGTCTGCGATGGATGTAATCTCAAGGCCGCCGGTGATTTTGAGTTTGCCGAGGGCGGCGCGGACGATGGGATGATCGACGCGCTCGACTGAATCGACCTCTTCGGTTCGGGAGTAGCTGACCCGGATACCTTGATCAAATTTCTTGTTGACGTTGATGTAAACGAACTTGTCGATCGCGGTGGAAACGACTGCTCCTCCAAAGCGGCGGTAGAAGGCGGGCAGATCACTCCCGCCGCCGGCGAAACTGACGCGCAGCGGTGTCTGGGTGATGATCATGTGGAAACCATCTCCCGGTTCAAAGGGTTTCGGGCGAGAATAAGCCGCACGGCGTCACCGAGCGTCTCGCCGATGATATCCGGACGACAGTCCTGAGATACCTCGCGGCCGTGACCAGTGCGCACCAGTGCGGAGCGTATGCCAAAATTCATGGCCGCCTGGACGTCGGATGCCCGGTCGCCGATCATCCACGACTCGCGCTTGTCAACGTTCAGGTCTTCGGTCGCTTGGGCCAGAAGACCCGGCGCTGGTTTGCGGCACAGACAGGCGAATTTGAATTCGGGAAGTTCGCCGGGGAAACCTTTGTCGGGATGATGCGGGCAGTAGTAGACCGCATCGAGGAAGGCGTGAGATTCTCCGAGCATCCATTCGAGTTTGTCGTGGATGCGGCGCAGTTCGTCTGCGGAGCAATCGCCGCGCGCGATGACGGGCTGATTGGTAATGAGGACAGCGAGGCGGCCCGATTCATTAATGGCTCGGACTGCTTCGGCGGCTCCGTGTAAAAGCGCAAGATTATCCGGCGAGGTCAGGAATCCGCGTTCGTCGTTGAGGGTACCGTCGCGGTCGAGGAAGATGGCTGGGGCAGGAGTTTCGAACGAGCCGCGGGCAATGCGGCCAGAGCGAAGATCCGCCTCAACGCGATCGAGACGCTGCGGCGTACCGGCATCCTTTATGTATTCGCGACTGACATAGCCCTGCAGCCACGCGCCCTCGGCGAGGAGCGCGGGAAAGACGTGCTTGCCGAAGTCGAGGGGGCGGGGAAGGTGGGCGAGTTGCGAGAGGAACGGCCGCAGAGAGTCCTTGTGGATGACATACAGCGCGGCATTGACCAGGTTGGCAAAGTAGCGTCCAGCCACATGCGGATAGGGATGTAAGGCGAGCACCCGGCCAGAGGCGTCAAGCTCGACCAGATCGGAATCCTGTGGATGATCGTTTGGATGAACAAAGAGAGACGCTGCGGCTTCAGGCGGGTGCGACGAGACGAAGCGCCGCAAGTCGACGTTCATCATCGTATCCCCATACATAAGGAGGAACGTGGAGTCGAGATCGTCGAAAGCGTCGAGTACCGCACCCGCAGTTCCCAGCGGATGATCTTCGCGGCGATATCGAATGCGAACGCCCCAACGATCGCCTTTGCCGAAATAGTCTTCGATTGAGGCTGCGCCGTAGCCGGTCAGCATCAGAACATCGGAGATACCATGGCGGGCCGCCAACTGGATGAGATGTTCCAGCAGGGGTTTGCCGCCAATGCCGACCATGGGCTTGGGAAGATCGCCCAGCCGGTCCTGAAGGCGAGTGCCTTTGCCGCCGGCGACAACCACTAGCTGCATCTGATGTGGAACTCCCGATGGATTTCGGCGACAGCGCGCTCAACAGCCTGCGCCGACGTGCACGCCGGACGCCAGCCGAGGCGTTCGAGTTTCTCGATGGAGTAGCGAAAACGCGGGACATCGCCAACCCAACCGCGGCTGCCGCCAGTGAAACGGATGTTTACATGGGGCGCTGCTACGCGGCGAACCGTCTCGGCAATCTGTTTGACGGTTGTACCTTCGTCGGGCGGGCCTATGTTGAACCAATTGAGAGGCTGGCCGGCATTTTCGGTGATGAACAGCATCGCGTCGAGCAGTTCGGAGACATGCAGATAGGGCTTCTGCTGCGTGCCGTCGCCCAGCACTTCGAGATCGGGCGGGTTCTTGCTGAGCTTGGTGAGCAGGTCGAAGATAATGCCATGGGTGGCGCGCGGACCGATCACATTCGGGAAGCGAAAAATCCAGGCGCGTTCAAGATAGCTTTCAACGGCAGCGCTGATCATCGCTTCGGAAGCGAGTTTCATCGCGCCGTAGTTGGAGATGGGGAAAAGCGGGCCGGTGTCTTCGCGGAGCACAGCATCGTGAACGCCATACACTGCGGAAGTGGAGGCAAAGGCAAGCCTCGGAATGCGAAATGCGCGCATGGCTTCGAGCGTGTGAAAGGTCGTGAGAAACGTGTCGCGGAAATCGACGTTCGCGTCAGCGACACCGGCTCCGATATCGGAGTTGGCCACCATATGCCAAACCATGGTGAAGGCATGGCGGGCAGCCACTCCCTTTACGGCGCTTAAATTCGTGAGATCAGCTTCGACGAATTCGAATTTCGGGTGAGACAAAGCCGCAGTTATGTTCGCTCGAGAGCCGCGCGAGAGATTGTCAATGCCCACCACGGTATGACCCTGTTGAAGCAACTGGTCTGCCAGGTGGCTTCCAATAAAGCCGGCGGCGCCGGTAAGCAGTATTGTCTGGGCTGGCTGAGAATTGGCCATCACTGGTTCGTTGGGCCGGTTCGCTAAAGCAGCTCCGACCCCGTGAAGAAGAACGGTATTTCCTGGACTGCAGTCTCCGGCGCGTCTGAGCCGTGTACCGAATTACGTTCGATATTCTCGGCGAAGAGCTTGCGGATGGTCCCCTCGGCGGCATTGGCCGGGTTGGTTGCGCCCATGACATCCCGCCATGCTTTGACGGCGTTGTCGCGTTCGAGAGCGAGGATCACCACGGGGCCTTCCGTCATGAATTTGACCAGACCGGGGAAGAAACCGCGCTCCCGGTGAACAGCGTAGAAGGCTTCGGCCTCCGCCGTGCTCAGCTTGCGCAGCTTCATGCCGAGTATACGGAAACCATTCTTCTCGATGATGGTTAAGATCTCGCCGACGTGGCCGTTCGCCACGGCATCGGGCTTGATGATTGCAAAGGTTCGTTCCACAGCCATTCTTTCGATTTGTTCCTTTAACTAAGCGCGCCTATTGCGCGCGAGCAAGCGCCTCTTGCATCTTTTCGCCCATCATCGCCGGTGACGGACAGACGGTGATTCCAGCGTCGGCCATGGCGGCGAGTTTGTCCTCAGCCTTGCCAGAGCCCCCGGAAATGATCGCACCCGCGTGACCCATACGCCGGCCCGGAGGCGCGGTTTGTCCGGCGATGAAACCAACTACCGGCTTCTTGACATTCGCCTTGATGTAGGCGGCCGCGGTCTCCTCGGCATTACCGCCGATTTCGCCAATCATGATGATGGCGTGGGTGTCGGGATCTTCGTTGAAGAGTTTGATGGCATCGGTAAAGCTGGTGCCGATGATCGGATCGCCTCCAATGCCAATACAGGTGCTCTGGCCGATGCCGAGATGACTGAGTTGGCCCACTGCTTCATAGGTCAGAGTTCCCGAGCGGGAAACAATGCCAACATGACCCGAAAGGTGAATGTGTCCGGGCATGATTCCGATTTTGCATTGACCCGGAGTAATGACGCCTGGGCAGTTGGGGCCGATCAGACGTGTCGCGGGCTTGGATTGCAGATAAGCCCAGACCTCGACCATATCGGCGGCCGGTATGCCCTCGGTGATGCACACAACCAGAGGCAACTTCGCATCCGCTGCTTCGAGGATTGCATCCGCGGCAAACGGGGGAGGAACGAAGATGACGGTGGCGTTGGCTCCGGTGGCGTTCACGGCTTCTTCAACCGTGTTGAAGACTGGCAAATCGAGATGCTTCTGACCTCCCTTACCCGGCGTCGTGCCACCGACAACAGTTGTGCCATAAGCAATAGCTTGCTGGGCGTGGAACGTGCCTTCGCGGCCGGTGAAGCCCTGAAACAGTAACCTGGTGTTTTTGTTGACGAGTACGCTCATTGTGCCAGCCTCACTACCTTCTCCGCGGCATCCTTCATGCCGCTGGCCACGGTGAAATTGAAGCCCGACTCCTTCAAGATTTGCTGCCCCAGTTCCACGTTGGTGCCTTCCATGCGAACCACGACGGGGACTTTGATTTCCAACTCACGAGCGGCGGACACGACGCCGTTGGCAAGCACATCGCACCGGAGAATGCCACCAAAAATATTGATGAGCACAGCCTTCACGCTGGGGTCCGAGAGCAAGATGCGGAAGGCATTCTTGATCTGTTCGGCATTCGCGCCGCCGCCAACATCGAGGAAGTTGGCAGGCTGGCCGCCGGCGTACTTGATGATGTCCATGGTGGCCATGGCAAGTCCGGCTCCGTTGACCATGCAGGCGATATTGCCATCGAGCTTGATGTAATTCAATCCGAAGCGCGAAGCTTCGACTTCGAGCGGATCTTCTTCATTGAGGTCGCGCAGCTCCAGCAGGTCTTTATGCCGGTAGAGAGCATTGTCATCGATGGTGATCTTGGCATCGAGCGCATAGACTTTTCCGTCTTTGGTCAGGATGAAGGGATTAATCTCGGCGAGCGAACAATCGATTGCATCGTACGCCTTTGCTAAAGACGTCATTGCGGCGGCCGCGGCAGTCACACTGGTGGCGGGGATGCCCATGCCGAAAGCCAGTTTGCGGGCCTGAAAGGGTTGCAAGCCGAGGCCGGGAATGAGCGGCTCTTTGAGGATGAGTTCGGGAGTGGTTGCGGCGACTTCCTCGATTTCCATGCCGCCGGCTCTAGATGCCATGAAGATGGACTGGCCAATGGCGCGATCGAGAACGATGCCAAGGTACAGTTCGCGTTCGATGGGCAAAGTTTCTTCAATCAGAAGACGCTGGACCACCCGGCCTTCTGGGCCGGTTTGGTGGGTCACTAGCGTCATGCCGAGTATTTTGCGCGCCAGTTCAACGGCGTCGTTCGAGTCCTTGGCCACTTTGACGCCGCCGCCCTTGCCGCGGCCCCCGGCATGGATTTGGGCTTTCACAACGACGCTGCCACCCAGCTTTTTCGCGGCTGCTTCGGCTTCTTCCACCGTATAGGCGACTTCTCCGCGCGGCACCGGCACATCGTACTTGGCGAGGATTGCCTTCGCCTGATACTCATGGATTTTCATATTGGATTGCGCGGCTATAGCCGCTTGTGGGCTCCCGATGGGACCCTTCGCTAGTGTATCTCGGGCGTCATCCACGCCTGAGGTCGCGGGAGTACTACTAGCCCGAGCTATTAGAAATAGGTAGCTTGTTTTGGCAGCCGGATTGCTTCTAAGATATAGGGGTGGATCCGACTGGCCCTCGTCGTATCCCGATCCGCTTTCAATCCGTCTGAAGAAGTGTCGGCCGAGAGCCTGTGTGTATTGATCGTAAAGCATTGACGCGCCGCGATTTTGTGTTGGCATCCGCGGGCGCTTTTTTGACGGCGCGCCAAGCGCTTTCGGCGAAAGTCGTACCTCCTGTCGCGCCGGCGGCTGTGGGTGAAGACGACCGCCGTTTTCTCGAAGATTACGCGAAACGATGTTTCCGCTACTTCTGGGAGCAAACAAACGACAAAACGGGGCTGACCATGGACCGGGCTCGTATGGACGGCACCCCGGCGGGAAACAACGTTGCGAGTACGGCGGCTACTGGATTCGCACTAACTAGTTTGTGTATTGCGGCCGATCGTGGATGGATCGCGAAGCCGCTCGCGCGCGCCCGAGCTTTAACGACACTGCGCTGGGTGTGGGCACACGCGTTTCACGATCACGGATGGTTTCTGCACTTCATGGACGGGACCACTGGGCAGCGAAAGCTGAATTCTGAGGTGTCATCGATCGATACGGCCTTGCTGTTGGCGGGAGTGCTGACGGCTGGCGAGTACTTTCCCGATCGGGAAGTGCGTGGGCTCGCGAAGCAAATCTTCGATCGCGTCGATTTCCCATGGATGCTGAATGGTGATCCGTACCTGCTCTCGCACGGTATGCGGCCTGGGTCCGGCTTCATCAAGGAGCGTTGGAGCGCCTACAGCGAATCGTCCATTCTTTACCTGATGGCCATTGGCGCTGCACGGCATCCGATTCCGGCGCAGAGCTGGTATATGTGGCTCCGGCCCGAGGTGCGATATCAGTCGAGCGATCAGGTTTGGAGCTATATCGGTGGCGGGCCGCTATTTACGCATCAGTACTCGCATGCCTGGGTGGATTTCCGTCACCAGATCGACGGCGACCCCTACGGAACAAATTTCTTCCAGAACTCAGTGATTGCCACGTATGCGCACCGCGATTTCTGTATCAGCCTGCAATCGCGCTATTCCGATTACGGTCCGAACATGTGGGGCATCACGGTCTCGGACAGTGAGAACGGCTATGTGGCCTGGGGCGGACCTCCTTATGCTGGCCCTATCAACGGAACGCTGGTGCCTTGCGCCGTCGCGGGTTCTTTGATGTTTACGCCTGAGATCTGTATTCCGGTGCTGCGCGCGATGGCATCGGTATATGGGGACAAAGTGTACCAGCGCTACGGCTTTACCGACGCCTTCAATCCAAACTGGAACGACAAGAAGCTGTGGGTCAACCAGGACGTGATCGGAATCGACGTCGGCATTTCCCTGCTGAGCATTGAGAATGTGTTGACCGGGAACGTGTGGCGTTGGTTCATGCGGAACCAGTACATACAGACCGGTATGGAACGCGCCGGGTTCCGGTTATCCACGCCCGGATCGATTATTCACGCGAAGCCTTTGGCCCAGCACACCTGACGAGTGTGGTGGCGCGCCCCTCGGCCTATAAGCGAAAATTTAAGGCTGCTTAGGCGCCTTTGCTGTAGCGCAACCGCAAGAACGTCGCGACACGATTGTCGAGACGGCAGACACGAGTATCCGCGCCACGGAAATGCGCTTGAGCGCATAGGGTATCCTTCACGTTGACCTCTTCAATCGCCAAGTCAATAGGCCAACCATGAAGCTCTACCGAAAACGAACCGGCTGCGCTGTCGAAATTGATGGGCGCTGCTACCATTTTCCCGATCTCGATTTTGGAGCCATTTCACACCGCGACGATATTGGCGCAGTGCTCACGGCGCGAGTTGGCCGGGCAGAGCCTGGCGATTGGCCAAATCCAAGCGAACTGTTGGCCCCCATTGCCGCGCAAGAAGTTTGGGCTGCCGGCGTAACGTATTTCCGAAGCCGTACAGCGCGCATGGAGGAGTCGCAGAGCACGGAAGGCGGCAGTTTTTACGATCGCGTTTACAGTGCTGAGCGGCCGGAGCTGTTTTTCAAGGCTACTCCTCATCGGGTCGCGGGTCCGGGTCAGGCGGTTTGCATTCGCGGCGATTCAAAATGGAACGTACCCGAGCCTGAACTTGCACTTCTGATCACGCCATCGGGGAAGATCACGGGCTACACGATCGGGAACGATATGAGCTCGCGTTCCATCGAAGGCGAGAACCCGCTATATCTGCCGCAGGCGAAGGTATACAACGGGTCATGCGCACTCGGGCCGTGTGTTTCGATTACTTCCGGACCGCTGTCACCTAATACCCGTATTGAACTTTCCATTCTCAGAGGCGGGAAAGGCGTTTTCACTGGGGAAACGACACTGCGAGAGATGAAACGCACGCCCCAAGATCTGGTCTCTTACCTGTTTCGGCATAACAGTTTTCCGCACGGCTGTATTCTGCTGACCGGGACCGGCATTGTGCCGGCGGACTCATTCACGCTGGAGCCCGGGGATGAGGTACGGATCGCGATTGATGGAATTGGAATGCTGACCAACACGGTTCACATCGCAAACTAAGAATATGGAATTGCATGGAAAAAACTTGATAGGGTCGCGCGAATCGGCGCTGGGCGGACAGGGAATCCGCGGATACGATCCGAAACTCGGACGCTCGCTTGAACCCGCGTACACAGAGGCGACGGCTGAAGAGATCGAGAAAGCCTGTGAGCTAGCCGGCGAGGCGTATTCGGAGTTCCGCCAGGTGAGCGCTGAAAAGGTAGCCGAGTTCCTGGAAAAGATTGCCGCAAACATCCTGGATCTGGGCGATCATTTGATTGAGCGTGCTTCCATCGAGAGCGGACTCCCGAAGGATCGAATTACAGGGGAGCGCGGCCGGACGGTGGGCCAGTTGCGAATTTTCGCGGCGCTCGTTTTAGAGGGATCTTGGGTAGATGCCCGAATCGATCCGGCTCTTCCCGATCGAAAGCCTCTGCCTCGTCCCGATTTGCGGCGCATGCTGATTCCGATCGGGCCGGTGGCAGTGTGGGGCGCAAGCAATTTCCCGTTGGCTTTCTCGGTGGCTGGTGGAGATACGGCCTCAGCGTTTGCCGCGCGTAATCCTGTACTCTTCAAAGCGCATCCGGCGCACCCGGGAACTTCAGAGATGGTCGGACGCGCAATCGTTCAGGCGGTCCAGGCGTGTGGGCTGCCCGAGGGCGCCTTTTCGCTGGTGCACGGTGCAAAGCCCGGAAGTAGCCAAACTCTGGTGCGTCATCCGGCCGTACAAGCGGGCGCGTTCACAGGATCGTTCAAGGCCGGTCGAGCCCTTTTCGATGCTGCCGCGCAACGGATAGCCCCCATACCCTTTTATGCCGAGATGGGAAGCGTGAATCCGGTGTTCGTTCTTCCGGGTGCACTGCGAGAGCGGGGCGAAAGTATCGCGCAGGGTCTGAACAGTTCAGTGACGCTGGGCGTAGGCCAATTCTGCACAAATCCGGGGATCGTGGCCGGCCAACGAGGCGAAGATTTAGAGCGAATGACGGCGAAACTGCGC
>DATBEF010000096.1:0-39842 GCA_036269625.1 Bryobacteraceae bacterium
CCAAGAATATATCTACAACCGCCTGCTAACCAGCACGGTAACCGACAGCAACAACAATACCCTGACCCTGGCGGCCAACACCTACGACGGAGCCACTTTGCAGGACGCGCCGGGCGTTACGCAGTTCGATCCAGGCTATGCGCTGAGCCAGAACCGCGTCTACCGCGGAAATGTTACGAAATCGGTGTCGTTCGCGAACACCACCAGTTACACCTACGACATCACGGGCACGGCAGCCACAACGGCCTCGAACGGCCATTCAGCCAGCGCCACCAACAGCGCATCGAATAACTACGCCGCGCCGAGCCAGATTACCGCCACAAACTCGCTGACCACCACAATTAACTGGAATCAGTACCTGGCGCCCATGAGCAGCACGGGACCGAACGGGGACACCGCATCGACGGTATACGATCCGAACACAGCGCGGCCAACGTCCTCCACCTCCGTTTATGGAGCGGTGACCGCCTACACATATGCCAACGCCGCCCCGCAGGTGACCGCAACCGTAAACGGACGCTGGAGCCAAACATACCTGGATGGCCTGGGCCGCACATACCGCGTTGCCAGTGGCTATACCGCCAATGGTTCCAACACAACGCTCTCCTACACCGATACGATTTACGATACTTGCGGCTGCACACCTGTCGGCAAGCCATATCAAACCAGCATGCCGTACGCGCCCGGCGCGACACCGGTCTATAAAGTGAACACCTATGATGCGCTCGGGCGAACGCTAACCACTGTACTGCCCGATGGGGCTTCGACCACCAGTTACTCCTACCAAGGCAACACCGTAACCATCACCGATCCTGCGGGAAAATGGAAGCAGTACACGATGGATGCCTTTGGCGAACTCACGCAAGTGCTGGAACCCAGTCCGAATCCCGGAACGGAGCCAAACCACGTCACGACTTACACCTATGACGTCCTGGGCCACTTGATCCAAGCGCAGATGCCGCGAACGATTAACGGAACCGTCGTAACGCAAACGCGAGCCTGGACGTACAGTCCGACAACCCAATGGCTGAGCAGCGTGACCCAGCCGGAAACCGGAACCACAAGCTTCACGTATAATTCCGATGGCACCATGGCGACAAAGACCGACGCCAAGAGCCAGCAGACGCAATATACTTATGACTCGTACGGCGATTTGATCCAGGTCTCGCGCGGCACCGTGAGCGGCGGGACCTTTACAGAAGACATTCCCCAGCGCGTCACTTATACCTACGGCGGAGCCAATGCGCCCAATAACGCCTCCGGACGCGTACAAACCGTCACCTATAACAACTCGCCTGGCTATTGGGAGACCTATCAGTACACCGCACCCGGTCAAGTAACGAACAAGACCTTAAATGTGGGAACGCAGAATCAATGGGCGAGCCTCACCGCGGATTACACTTACGACAACGAAGGGCGAATGCTCACCGTGACCTATCCGTATGATCCCTTGACCGAGCAGTCGCCACAATATACCTACGGATTCGACCCGATGGGGCGGCTAAGCACGCTGAGCGGCGGCGGTGGCCCATTGATCGGCGGCGTTACGTACAACGCGGCGAATCAAGCGCTGTCTGGGCTCGACCACCGAACCTACAACGTGAATGGGCAGCTTACGGAACTGACAGCGGGATCGTACCACTACAAATACAACTTTTCTACGACGCAGAATAACGGCCGCATCGCCTCGATGCAGGACGTAGCCAGCGGCGAAGCGATAACCTACACTTACGATTCATTGAATCGCCTGACTGGCGCGTCCGGCACCGGCGATCCCCAGGGAAATTGGAGCCAAACGTTCTCTTACGACGGTTTCGGAAACCTTCTATCGAAGCTCGGCAACAACGCGCCGAACGTGACAAGCTGGACGGTCAATCCGGCCACAAACCAGATCACAAGCAATGGCGCAGTGTTCGATTCCAACGGCAACATGACCGCCTACGGGCCTACCGGGCAGGTAACAGGGTTCGGTTACGACGAGGCCAACCGCGTTAGCCAGGTCAGGCCGCCGGGTAATCCATATGGTAATCCGCAGGCACAATATTCCTACGACACTGCCAACCAGCGCATCTACGCCTCGGTGTCAGCTATGGTCAACAATGTCTACACGACGAACAATTACATCTATTTTTATGGCGCCGACGGCAAGAAACTCGGAGTTTGGCAGTTGACGTATCCTTATGGGTACGCGACGCTGACGAATGTCTCTTACAACGTGTGGTTCGGTGGCCGGCTGTACCAAAGCAAAGGCTTGGCCGCAAGTGAAGACCGCTTGCAGTCGATCGGCAAGTATTTCCCCTACGGCGAGGACCGCTACAACCCGACACCCGCCAATCCACCGAACGATCAGGAGAAATTCGCGACCTACACGCGCGATTCGATTTCGGGACTGGACTATGCGCTGAACCGCTATTACTCGGCGGGAATGGGAAGGTTTTCAAGCCCCGATCCATACGGCGGCAGCGCGCGCCCAATGCTGCCACAGACTATGAATCGCTATATCTATGCTCAGAACGATCCCGTCGAGTTCACAGATCCAACGGGCCTAGACACTTGCGGCGACATCGCAACCTCTGCTAGCGACACGGTGGGGAGCGAGGCCTTGGCCGGGACCGCTCAAGCCCATTTCATCGATCTCGTTTGGCATGAAGGCGGCACCTTCCCGGAGGCGGGAAACGACGCCTCATCTTGGGTCGAAGAATTTGAGGCCATTGGACAAGCGATCGAGAACAGGGTCCAGATCGTGGAGGGCAACGTTTCCGTTACAGGCGCCAACGGAATCACATATGCCGGGGCCTTTGCTGGGTGGCCAGGAAGACCCGGGGCGGGGACACCCACCTCAATAAGTCAATCCGGTCTCGGCTATGGAAACACTTGCGGTCTCGACTACTACGCGTGCCTCAACGAAACGATTTATAATGCAGGAAAGGCGGTATTCGATTCGCATACAAAGGGGCCCATTGTCGGAAAGGATGGAGCACTCGATTCTTATCAGATGGGTGTGCTTGAGTCAATCTTAGACTCCGATCAGGGAGACGAATCTTATGCGCCGGGGCTGCTAGCAGTAGCCACAACTGTTGGCTCTACTGATTCGTATATCTGGGTTAGCGCTCAGTGCTTCGGCGTCATTCAGGCCCTTCAGGTGGCAAACACATTATCGAGTTCACCCTTCTACTTTGACGCGCCAGGGTATTTCCCGACCTCCTGGGGATCGGGCAACTACGTGAGCCCCAACTATCCGGCAAAAGAGGGCTTGCTGGGCTTTTATGGCGGTACCGTAGTATTTGGCTTCCTGAACTGGAAGCATCGCTAACGGCCGAACCCGGACCGGACAGCAGTTTTGCAGATCCAGGTAGCTTTATGAAGCTCACAATGATTCTCATGCTTACTATCTCGTCGGCGGCTAGCGAACACCTCTCAGCTCTCATGGACCACTGGAGATGGCTTGACTACTGGACGGAGAACGACCCGGTTTATCGAATGTCGGCAGCGTTGCCGCGTGAAGACGCAAAACGCTTGGCTGGGCAGCATATGCCGCCCAGCTTCTATCACGAGGGACGGCCTTTTCGAGCTCTTCTTTTCTGGGACAAGCGGCCAGGCATCACGCTAGACGTCGGGTACTGCTCGGCTGAATTTGCGACTTGCGAATTCTACTCGGTTGGGTTCCAAGTATACCGGTGGCAAATGCCGCCAAACATGAGCGAAGTGAAGGCGTTTGAGAAATTCGCCCTCGCCAACTTCGCCCAACACTTTCCCGTAACAGATCAGTACGACTATCAAGAGGTGTCCGTAACACTTCCGAGGCTCGGGTTACCAGATGCCATCCGGCAGCGCCGCTCCAGACCCGCGAGCGAAATCAACAAATTGGTCCCCCTGATAGCGTGTCCTTCCCAGTATGCAACGACACTCGAGGTTCCCTATTACAATCCCACCGACCCGTGCGTATTCATTCACCGAACCTGTGTATCTGCCGATGGGGCGACCTCACAAAGTCTTTGGTATCCGAATCTTTCCGAGGGGGAGTGGTTCGTAGGATTAAACACTGGAACGGACGGGCCTGTTTCCCGTGTCCAGTATTATCGGCATCGGATTGAGAATGCGCTGATGCGGACGATAACTATACCAGCCACGACACAAAAGAAGTGACACGGCGGGACTGACCAATTGGCACATAAATTTATCAAAAAGGTGGATATTTACTTCACTCAGGTAGCCCCTACAGGTTGCGGTTCCCCTTCGTGACCGTCTCGGCGGCGGCCGCACACCTGACCAAGGATTTGTAGGGTGCGGGGTCGATGGCGATGGGGAGAAACCGGGGAGAAACCGGGACAGCCTGACCTTTTCCCGTTTCAAAATTCGAAACGGAGGCAGAGCGCTCCGTCCCCTTTTTCGAAACTCGGGCGTCCTTCGCCGTTGCCAGCGTTCACGCCATCTCGAGCACGTTCGCTATTAAGCGTAAGCCTTTCATATCGGCCGCCCTTATCCGTTTTGGCCAGGTCCGGCCGACCGACCCACTCGGAAATCCGCCCGCACTCCTCGCATCCCGAGAGCGGAATCACATACGCCAACACGGCCCCGCAGACCACCGCAACCGTAAACGGACGCTGGAGCCAAACATACTTGGATGGTCTAGGCCGCACTTATCGCGTTGCCACTGGATACACGGCGAACGGCTCGAATACAACGCTCTCCTACACCGATACGATTTACGATACTTGCGGCTGCACACCTGTCGGTAAGCCGTACCAGGTCAGCATGCCGTACGCACCGGGAGCAACGCCAGTCTACAAAGTGAACACCTACGACGCAATCGGACGAACGCTAACCACCGTTCTGCCCGATGGAGCATCGACGACAAGTTACTTATATCAAGGCAACACCGTCACCGTCACCGATCCCGCGGGAAAATGGAAGCAGTACACGACGGACGTCTTTGGAGAGTTAACGCAGGTGCTGGAACCGAGCCCCAATCCCACGACGGAGCCCAACCACGTCACCACATACTCCTATGACGTTCTGGGCCACTTGATTCAAGCGCAGATGCCACGAACCATCAACGGAACAGTCGTGACGCAGACACGCACGTGGACCTATAGCCCGACGACCCAATGGCTGAGCAGCGTGACGCAGCCCGAAAACGGGACCACGGGCTTCACCTATAATTCCGACGGAACCATGGCCACGAAGACGCAGGCCGCGAACACCCAGACGCAGTACACCTACGACTCGTACGGCGACTTGATCCAGATCTCGCGCGGCACGGTGAGCGGTGGAACCTTTACCGAGGATACGAACCAGCGAGTCAACTATACTTACGGCGGCCAGGGAGCGCAGAGCAACTCAGCCGGACGAGTGCAAAGCATCGCCTACAGCTACGTCTCGCCCGTTTACCAGGAAACCTATCAATACACAGCGCCGGGGCAAGTGACGAATAAGACCATTTATGTGGGCAACCCGAACACGTATGCAACGCTAAAGGCAACTTATAGTTATGACAACGAAGGCCGCATGCTGACAGTGACATACCCGTACGATCCGGCGCTCGGCGGCTCTCCATCGTATACCTACGGCTTCGATCCGATGGGGCGATTGAACACGATGACCAGCGGCAACAATTCCGTGGTGAGCGGTGTGACTTACAACGCGGCGAACCAAGTTCTTTCCATCGGCGGAATCGGCGAGAGCCGTGTTTACAACGTGAACGGCCAAATGACTAATTTGAGGTCCGGCTCGTATCACTACGCATATAACTATTCCGCGACGCAGAATGACGGCCGTATCACCTCCATGCAGGACGTGACTAGCGGCGAAACAATCACCTATGCCTATGATTCGCTGAACCGGCTGATCAGTGCATCGGGTACCAGCGATCCGCAAGGGAATTGGAGCCAAACGTTCTCTTACGACGGCTTCGGAAACCTCCTATCGAAGCTCGGCAACAACGCGCCGAACGTGACAAGCTGGACCGTCAATCCGGCAACAAATCAGCTTACGAGCAATGGCGCGTCCTACGACGCTAACGGTAATATGAATGCGTACGGCCCCGCCGGGCAGGTGACTAACTTCTATCACGACGAAGCCAATCGGTTGAGTGAGGTGATGCCTCCGGGCAACGGTTCGAACAACTCGCAAGCGCAATATTTCTACGACGTAGCAAACCGGCGCATTTACGCCTCCATATCGACGACGGTGAACAATGTATATAGCACGAACAATTACATTTACTTCTATGGCGCTGATGGCAAGAAGTTGGGCATCTGGCAACTGACTTATCCCCATGGCTACGCGACGTTGACGACGGTTTCGACGAATGTCTGGTTCGGTGGACACCTGCTGGCAGGCGAGGACCGACTGCAGTCGGTCGGCAAATACTTCCCCTACGGTGAGGACCGCTACAGTCCAGCGCCGGCAAATCCGCCCAACGATCAGGAGAAGTTCGCAACCTACACGCGCGATTCGATTTCGGGGTTGGATTATGCGTTGAACCGGTATTACGCGGCGGGGATGGGAAGGTTCATGAGCGCGGATCCGTACAAGTCAAGCGGAGGAGCAAGCGACCCACAGAGCTGGAATCGATACACGTATGTTGGTGGCGATCCGATCAATTATCGTGATTCTAGAGGGTTGGAGAGAGAAGAAGCCGATGACGAAGAGGGCGGAGACCCGCCGTCGTATTGTGATTCGGATCCTTTCGCCCCTGAGTGCGTCCCGGACGGCCCGGCAACGCATACGCCTAGCGCCTCCTGTGGGCCAGGCAATACGGCAAACGTCAGATTGACCCCGATGCAGCAAGCACTTCTCCATGGAATGGCTTGGAGTTCGTATACGCAAGCGCAGCAGTTGGTCTTTCTGACAATTACAGCGGACGCGTGGTCACTTGGCGTCAACCTGTCCGGTTTCAAAGTATCAAACATAACGATCGCAAGCCCAGGTAGTGGTGTTACACAGACTGAGCTGAATTTGACCGCGATCAATCCGAGCAATCCCACGGCCGCCGTAACAAATCTCCAAGGCAGTCTTCAAGGTTTCTCCTCCTGGGCCTCGAATCCCTTCGTTGGTTCGCCGCATCCTGGTTTTACTGGCAACTTCCGTCAAAACAAATTTTTCGATTCAATGCAGATCAATACCAATCTCAACAACGGTACTGCTCAGATCGACATTGATCCATTTAATCCAGCAGGTCTGTTTGGAATCGGCGCGATTCCTCACTATGTCGGTCAAGTCCTTCCGAACCAAATTTCGGGCGGCGACACGGACTATAGCAAGGTTGCAAACTGGCTTCAGGTTCACAGGGGTATCTTTGTCTTCAACTGCCCGCAATAAAATATGAGCAACTCACTCGATTCTCGACGCCGATTTATCCTGGACTGTGCGGCGTTGGTGGCGCCTTTTGTCGCACGACCTACCTATGCGCAAGACGTGGCGAACGCTAAAACCGAAAGTTCTTCCTCATCAGGCGTTCAGGTGAAACTTGTCCACGAATTCCCGAATGCCTATCTTCTCGCGCTCTCTCCGGACAGCAAGTGTGTCTGCCTGTATTTCACCAAGCATCAGCGGGACACTTTCACTTTCCGCGGAGGACGCTGGAAACACGACAACGCGAAGGATGATACAGATGAAGTGCTCAGAGTTCTCGAAATAGGGACGTGGAAGGCGATCGATTCGGTCCGACTCCGGTATCAGACAGTTAACACGAGCTTTTTTGCTGATGGTAAGGCGTTATATGCTGAGACGGCGGCCATCCCGGATGACAGGTATCACACTAGCCAAAGAGTGATAATCAATCTGCAAGACGGAGGTCGGGAGGAAGTCATCCAACCCGAGCCAAGTGCTCACTGTAGCGCCCTTAGGGAGCGTACGCTATTGGGCGTGGTCGGAAATGCTGTCATCACTGATGCGTTGATCCTGACGACGTTCCCGGCCTTTAAAGAGATCTCACGTGCACCATTTGCGGTGACCGGCGACCGAGCCGCCTTTCCGAGTAGCAGCAATCTCTCCTTCTCCGCCGACCGCAAAATGATCGCTTATGGAGTCGATCTCAGTATTGTTTGCCGCCGGTCTCAAGATCTAAGTCTCGTTTGGACAAGTCCGATCGAGCCCGTCTACGCTCTTGGTGCTTGGCGCATTTCGATGTCGGCTGACGGAAATCGGATCGCTGCCGCGATCCTCGATACAGGATACGTAGAAAATCAGCGCAAGTATTATGTTGGCGTCTATGATGGCAGAGACGGCTCGCTTGTGGCCAAATTGCCTATAAATGGATACGCTGGTTTGGCGATTTCACCGAATGGGAAATTTCTTGCCGTTGGTGAGCGGATCGAGGCCAAAGCAGACCCACAAGACGTCCAGCTAGCAGTTTCCATCGTCGACATAATGTCCGGAGAGCAAGTTGCCAGGTTCGTCCATGATCACTTCCACATTGGTCGCGGTGAGTGGGTCAACAGTTATTTTGGGATCAATGGTATCCAGTTCACCGCCGACGGTAAGTATCTGATCACATCCAGCATTCACACAAAGGTATGGGAGCTCGAAGGCGTAAGTTGAGGAACCGGTTCCTGAAAGAATACGGACACTGGAGGGGCATGACACGCATTCCGGCGTGCCAAAAGTGCGCGGGGCAGCCTGACCTTTTCCCGTTTCAAATTCGAAACGGGGTAAGATCAGGCTGTCCCCCGTTTACGGCCTGTTGCTGACCAAGCATTTGAGCACCACCGCCTTTTTCAGTCACAACTCACGAAAATATTTCTTCCACGCTCATTCCAGATCACTTAAGCCCGATTCGCCCTCCACCGGCAATCCGTTTTCGCCCTCCCGCATGCTAACGTGCCAATCGAAAGCGAGACTCTCTTCCCCATGTCCAGCGCCGCGCAAATCGCCGCCAACCAAGCCAACGCCCAGCTCTCTACCGGCCCGAAAACGGAAGCCGGCCGAGCCAACTCGTCTCTGAACGCCGTGTCCACCGGCCTCACCGGCAGAACCGTCCTCCTGCCCTCCGACGATGCCAAAGTCTATGCCGAGCACATCGCCAGCTACTTCGCGCGCTGCGAACCGGCCACTCCCGGAGAGGAAGAACTCGTCCAGGAACTCGCCCAAACCAAGTGGCGCGTGCTCCGCATCCCGCAACTTGAAGAAGACCTGTGGGCGCTCGGCTCAATCAACTTCGGCAGCATGTTCGAGGACCAACCCGCGGACGTTCGCGCCGGTCTCATCCGCGCGCAAACATACATGATGTACGGCAAGCGCTTCGACAATCTGTTCTTGCAAGAGTCACGGCTAACCCGCCGCTACGAGAAACTGCAGAAGCAACTCGGCGAGATCCAATTTCGCCGCCAAGCCGCGGAAATGGATGAAAGAGCCGCCGCGCGCAGGGCCGCCGCCAAATCAAATGGGTTCGAATTTTCAAATGGCGAAAAAGTCCGCCCCGAAGAGCGCAAAGGGCACGGCTGCGCACCGCCAAACAAGGCAGGAACTCCGCTGAGCTTGGGTGGGGCGCTTGACCCCGTGGCCGTTTTGCGCGAGTTTTCTCCAAACTCCTTCAGCAGCCTCTCGCCCGCCGAAAAAGCCAAGGTCCTGGAAGAAGTCAATCAAAGACTCGGCAAACCCGGCGCCAAATCCCAGAAACTGGCCTCTTAGCAGCTCAACTTATCTGACCGGCCTGAGCGCCTTCTCATGGGAGCCGCACGCGTCACGTGCGCAGCTCAGCGACGGCATTCGAGTCAAGTAGTGTGTTAGAAAGACCAACAATGTCAAAATCCATTGCACTAGTAACCGGGGGCAGCCGCGGCATTGGCCGTGCCGTGGTCGAAGAGTTATCTAAGACGCACCAGGTTATTGCAACTTACAACACAAATCGAGAGGCGGCGCAGGCGGTTGCCGATGCGACAGGCGCGGCGATTGTGCCATGTCAGTTAGGCGACATGTCTTCTATCTCGGCGCTGGTTGAAGACATCCGTCAACGGTTTGCGCCTGTTGAATTGTTGGTGAATAACGCGGGCATTGCGCCTCGGGAACGCCGGGACATTCTGGATGCTACGCCGGAGAGCTTCGACGAAATCATCGGGACGAATTTGAAAGGCCCTTACTTTTTGACGCAGCAGATCGCGCGCAGCATGGCCGAACGGGGGCGTGGGCGCATTGTGTTTGTGGGCTCGATTTCAAGCTTCACCGCATCAGTGAATCGGGGAGACTATTGCATCGCGAAAGCCGGCGTCAGCATGGCCGTGAAGTTGTTCGCTACGCGGCTGGCAGCGCAGAATATTCCCGTGTTTGATATTCAGCCCGGAATCATCCGCACAGACATGATTGCTTCGGTTGCGGCCACTTATGAGAAACGCATCGCGGACGGCTTGCTTCCGCAGCGGCGAATGGGAGAACCAGAGGATATTGCTCGCGCGGTTCGGGCGATTGCGGATGGCCAGTTAGATTACTGCACCGGGCAGGTGATCCATGTTGACGGCGGATTTCACCTGCGAATCTTATGACGACGGCGGAGCAGCCCGCCAATAGCTAATAGAGACGCAAAGCTGCTGATGTAGGTTCCTGGCTCCGGAACGCTGGTCGGGTCGGGCTTCGGCGCGGGCGGGGCGGGAGGCGCAGGCGGGGGAGTCGACGGCGGAGTGCCGAACGTGCTGTCGTACAGGGTAAAAGCGGAACTGTCCGTGATGTTCTCACCTATGAGTTGGCCGTACAAGGTGCCGGAACCAACCGTAATACTGTTATTTGCATCGAGGAACGTGCCGTAGAAGTTAGACCCGCTGCCGCTTCCAGCAATATGCATCGTCCCGTCAACATTGAAGAGGATATGACTCGCAGACACACCACTGAGAATCATGGAGGAGCTGGAAAGCGAGAAATTTCCAGTAACGTTGATTACAAAGTAGTCATTCGCATTGCCCTTGAGGGTAAGGCTGCTATTAGTCAAATTGACGCTGCCTACATCGACCACATTGATGTAACCATCGCCGTTGAGGACAGCGTTGTTACCGAGCGTGGTGAGCGTTTGGGTGGCAGTTAAAGCGCCAAACTGAGTAGCTGCATTGAGGGTTGAGGCAATTACGCCGGACGAGGTTGTCGTCTGAATGCCATAGCTTGGCGTTACATTCGAATTACCAACGGCAGTGCTATTAAGATAGACCGCGCCGTTGATAATTGCGGGTGAACTAAAGCTGTAGCTTTGTCCGACCCCCACGTTTCCATTCACAACGCTTGATCCGCTCAAGGTGAACGCGTCGCTTGCAAAGACTCCGTAGCCAGCGGCCAAGCCTAAGCTTGGAAATGTAGCCGCGCTAACACATCCAGGAAAAACGGATGCAACGAAGGGTAGAGCGCAAAGGAAACTTAACCGCCTCATTAACAATGAAAAGCTCATTTGGACTCCCAACACACAAGGGGTGCTAAGCAGAAGCATACAGTGGATTAGGTCAAAGAATGAAATCCTTTGGTCCTAGTACTGGTTTAAGAGGTAAGGGATAGATCGGCGAACCTTGTAAATTTAAAGGCGCGCATGGAAACACAAACATTCGTTCTGGATCCCGTCGAAGCACGCGTGCTCGGCTCTCTTATGGAGAAAGAGGCGACCACGCCCGACTATTACCCGCTATCGCTGAATGCACTGGTTAACGCCTGCAACCAGAAGTCGAATCGTGAACCTGTAGTCGATTACGACGAGGATACGGTTTATCAGGCCGTTGATAGTCTTCGCGAGAAACGGCTGGCAATGACGATCGTGGGCGGAGGGCGCGTGAACAAGTACGCGCAGCGTATTAGCGAGACGTTGAATCTTGGCCGGAGGGAACTGGCAGTGCTGTGCGTGCTACTGTTACGCGGCCCACAAACGTTAGGCGAAATCAAAGACCGCAGTGAGCGGCTGTTCTCGTTCGCGGACCTGGAGGAGACGGAACGTGCGCTGGACAAACTGGCTGAGTGGCCGAATATGCCGCTAGCAAAGAAGCTGTCCCGGCAGCCGGGTCAGAAGGAGTCGCGATATGGGCATCTGTTATCGGGCGAACCGTCTGCGGTCGTGTGGGCCGAAGCCGCCGCACCGCCCGCAACCGGCAAATTGGCACAACTGGAGCAAGAAGTTCAGCAGCTTCGCACGGAGCTGGACGATTTGAAACGGCGCTTTGAAGATCTGGAATCGCAGTTGCGATGAGCCGCGTTTTACCCGAGCCAGAACGTGAGATTTTCGGAGATCCCATGAATTGCGCGGGTGAAGGGGACGATTACGCCAAGGTCGCGCGGATCGGTTTCCGGCTTGTATCGATGATCGACAGTGAATTCAAAGCACAGCGTGTCCGTGTTACCGATTTCGTCTGGGATTAGCGATTCGAAAAAGTGTTCGCCTGATTGTTTGAAGGTTTGCGGCTTCATCTGCACTCCGTTCACGGTGCAGAACATCGTCACCGGTGTATCGGCGACCATCTCCCGCATCAAACTAAAGCCCAGGAAGAATCGAGAAGGTTTAGAGTTGTCCAGCACGCGGGCCTCGATGGAGAATTCCTTCAGGGTCCAGGCTGAGTTAAACTCGGTAACCTCGGTCCAACCATCCAGTAGCTTCACTTCCGCTGGAATGGAGAGACGTTGGCTCTCGAGAAACATAAACATGCGCCCATCTTTATCGGGATCGACCGGGTTGGGATGCCTGGTACATCCGACTAACGTGTCCCCAATGACGCGCCAACCGGTACGCTTGGCGAGACGCCGGAGGCCTGCCGGGGAGAATATCCAGAAGTTAGTCGCATCGTCATTCGCTTCGCGATGGTCGAGCAGGTAGGCGAGCGGTTCGTGGCCGATTTTGGTTCGTGCCTTGGTCTCGGTCGCCACGCGAGTGCTGAGGATGCAGTAGCGTACGCGCTGCGCCAAGGTCTCCAACACATAATAAGGATTCTTCAGATGGTAGAGGATGCCCAGCAGCAGCGCAAACCCATACGTTCCTCCCTCGAGGGTGAACTGCGAATCGACATTCATCTGGACAATCTCGACGGGAAGGTCCAGTCGCCCGGATAGAACCCTGATGCCCTTCATCAAGTTGTAGTTTGTGGGCGGATTATCGATGGCGGTTACTCGACTGCCCAAGCTTGCCCAAAACAGAGCCAGATCTCCGTCGCCACAGCCGATGTCGAGCATCGGACCGCTGGCCGCGGCCCGCGCCAAGTCGCGGAAGTGCATCCTGAGCAGCGGCGCCAAAGAGAGCAGAGACGCCAAAGTGTCGTAGGGATACCATTGGAAGCCTTGTTCCAAAGGAATCGTTTTGGTTCTGGCGAGCACGGCGGCAAACTCCGCGGCACGCATCAATAGTTCCTGGGCGCTTCGCGGGAAGTCGCCATTGGTTACGTGCGGAATTCCGATTAGGCTCTCAATTTCCGTAGGGCTTCGCCATTTCTATGAATGGGCTCATGGGCATATGAAATTCGCTGAGCGGATCCGGGTGGGCTGGGTCGAAATGTTTGATGTCAGAACGTAAGTAGCGCGCGATGGGCAGTCGATCCTCGCGAATGCCGTCCACAATGCACTCGGCTAATTCATACGCACCATAGGAATTGAAATGCGTGTCGCAGTAGACGGTTGAAGCGGTAACAGCGGTTTCGTGCAGGCCTGGCTTCGCCGCTCCGCCCAGAACGAACTGGAAGGTTTTGCCGGCGGGTGCGGCCGCGAGCACAGTAGCCGCCAGAAAGACACAGGCGAGTTTCATAAGAGCCATGTTAGCCCTGCAAGGTTCCGTTGATCAGGCTGTAGGTGAGGACGGCAAGCACGATCGCGGTGATCACGACATAGGTTCGGTCGCGTTCGAACGCGAAGCCCACCAGCGAGAAGGCTACACGCGCGATGGGTGTTGCGATCAACAGCAAAACGCCCAATTGAATGATCGACCGTCCGCTTAATGCAAGCGCGCCGGCGATAATTGCGCCGATCTTTCGGTCGGCGATCGGCTCACCATGAAACTGGTGATAATTGACTTGCTGGGCGCCATGCCGCGCCAGGTAGAAAGCGGCGCCCACCAGTACGACCGCGCCGGCAATGCTGACACCGGTTCGAAGAATTACGCTAATGACGCTTTCGAGTTTTTCGTCGGTGACTTTGGGCATCGTTACCGAGGAGTTATCGCGGTCCTGGTCTTCCGGTCTGATGAGCCACACGCCCCCGGGCTTCCGTCGACAGGCTACGTATAAACTGTATGAGTCAACCCAAATCACGCCTGATTGGCGAGGCCCAGGATCATGTAGTTCGAAACTGATCCGACAATGTTCGTTCGAATGGCTATTGACGACAGCACAGTGGCCCTGATCGCCTGTTACGAGATTACCAAACAGCGTGTTGTAGTCAAATCCGACAATAGGAAACAGTCGCCGCAGTGACAGCCCGATCAGTCGATCTTCAAACTCCCAGTCTTGAAAGTGCGAAATTGGGCTAAAGTCACAGGTAAGCTTCGTTCGCGCAAGGCTTAGGGCCTCTCGCAATCTGGCAGGATCGACGCCCCAAGTCTGGGGGTCGGAGTCGCGCCGAATGTTTGCAACTCCTCTGGCTGTTAGGTCTGACGTGTCAAACGCGTGTGATACACAGATGCCGAGTTGGTTGGCAATCCAGGTTTGGTCTAAGTCCTTGCCAGCCACATTGTGAACCGCGATCTGAACGCAGGCGGCAAAACATAAGTAGTCGAAAGCAATGGTCACTTAAATACGCGCTTCCCCCAGGCGATCTCGGGCCATGTCTTCATCTTCTCCAACTAAGACGTGGAGCTCCTGCATGCTATCGTTCAGGCAATTGTATCGTCGGTTTGCTAGCGCTTTGGTAGCGCCCTGAATACGGCTTGACTTGCCGGGTCGAGACCTTGAAGATAAACAGATCACCGACCGTTTGTCGTGGAAAGAGGCGAACGCTGAATTTGGATTGATTGCAAATCTCGAACGTGATCTTTCCTTTAAAGCCGGGCTCGACCTGACCATCACAGCAATTCAGAGCCACGAATAGTCGAGCAAGCGATCCTTTCGTTTGGAGTAGACCGAAGTAGCCTAATGGAATGTGGATGTGCTCAAGCGAACACGCCAGCAGAGCGTCACGCGGACCAAGGACGACACCCTGGCCGGTTGTAATGTGGCTTTCCCGGACGTATTCGGAAGGTATTGGCTCACCGTAAGTCAGAACAACACCTTCAGGCGGATCGATTCTGGTTATCTGAGCGTCCAGCCTAAGAGAGATCGAAGTTTCATCGAAACACGCGTCCCGTGTCTCGACTATCCCATGTTGCTCGATGAGAGCGCGAAGATTGTCTCCTATTATCACCATTGTGGTGTATTCATTTGCCCTTGAGCCAGACGCTCCCCCCTCCGTATGATGAACGGATTGTTGCTGCCGTTGTAAATGCCGATCTTGAGCTTATTGTTGAAGCCTGGATTGATCTTTCCCGTCGAGATGAACGTTCCTTTGAAGATCTGGCTACCCTTTCCGGTGACGAGGCCAAACACATTGTAGGGCGTGGCAACCTTCTCCGCAGTGTCGACGAGCAACGATTGGCGCGCCCCTAAAGTTACACCTTCTCCGATCAGGAAATAGCGATCTTCGTTCTGCTTGTAGCAGCGTTCGCCGACCATCAGGTCGACTGACGAAGGGCCATCAGTTAGCTGCGGCAGCGGGCTGATGAATACCAAACTGTCGCTGGAGGAAGCGTACTTGTGGTACGAGTCCCAACTGTCCGTCATCCGTACGGACAGATCCAAAACACCCATCGTGAATCGTCATTATAGCGTGTGGCGCAGATCTATTCGATCAAATCAATACGATTTGCACACGTCGAATTAAGCTCCGAGGTCTATTGATGAAACCCTGATCAAAGCCCAACTCTGCGTCTTCTCGGTACTATCCGCTTGTTCCATTGCGCAGGTGCTTCGGTTTAGGCACGCACAAGTGGGAATCGTAAACAATCTGCGACCACGTCTCAAGCCCTTCATAGATTTCTTCGAGACGGGAGATCGGAATCCATGCACCTTCCATCTTGTGCTTTTCCCGCACGCTCACATCGAACGACATGCTGTCGATTTCGAATAGGACCCCCAAGTGGACACGGCCCACTTCCGTCGTATCGTCGTTAATCAATCCGATGAGGCGCTCTCGGTATCCGGAAGCGACGTCCAGTTCCTCATTGACTTCGCGGGTCAGTTCCTGCCGAATCAAATCGCCGTCGGGGCTTAATTCCGCGGGATTGATGTGCCCGCCGACGCCCAATGAGAATTTATTGTGCAATCGCTGCTCACTTTGGGCACTTTTCCGCTGCAAGAGGAAATACGAATCTAAATGGCGAACTACAGCGTACGGGATAATCTGCTTATACGCGGCGTCATTCTCTGCCGCTGACCTCTCCACAAAGCTGCCAAAATCATTAACTAACGAGCCAAATTGGTCGAGCCTCTGCGTGATCAGCCCTTTGTTTACGTATCCCATGCAGTCCCAAAGAGAGGATGTGGGAACAACCAAGACGTTTTCGGGTTCCATAACACTCGTTCGACAATAATGGAGGCGCGCTCTACAATCCAGGGTACCGATGTTTTATCCACAGCTTGTTAACGTGAGCATCACATTAAACCACTGATTCTGCACGATCTCAAACCTGTTGAAAATCGCGATTTCCAGTCTCTGATAAACGCGGAAAAACCAATGGCGCCTATACATGTTTGGGATCATGGTGCTCTTCGGGACTGGAATGACTAGATCGCAATCAGCATACACGAAACATAATAATGACTTTTGTTTGGTGACATGTAGGTTTCTCGGGCTATTTTCCCGGATTGCTGCGCGCCGGTCAGATCTTTCCGCGGACACCTTGCACGATCATTTCGATCGCGATTACTCCCACGACTATGGCGAACAATCGCCGCAGCAGGGGCACGCCCAATTTGGGAAGCAGCCGTGCTCCCAGCATCGAGCCGAGCAGAATGCCTAACATCACCGGCATCACAATTCCCGGATCGACATAACCGCGGCTCAAGTAGACGCTGGCGCTAGCGGCAGCGGTGACGCCGATCATGAAATTGCTGGTTGCAGTCGAAACTTTGAATGGAATCCGCATTGCCTGATCCATGGCAATCACCTTCAGCGAACCGGACCCAATGCCGAGCAAGCCGGAGACTGTGCCCGCTCCGAACATCAGAGCGAACCCAGTTTTCACGCGGTGCACTTCATAGGGCTGCACGCCCTCCATAGTCCGATACGCGCCGCTCAGTTTCAGCCGCTGGGCGATTTTATCTTCCGGCAGGGGCTTGCCTCCTTCTTCCATCTGGCGCATCGCCTGCCAGGCGGCCTGCAGCAGCATAATGCCGAAGATGACGCTCAAATAGCGGGTGGGTATGCGTGTGCCGAGAAAGGCGCCGAAGACGGCGCCGATGGTTGTGGCAATCTCCAGGAACATGCCGATTCGGATATTCGAGTAGCCGTCGCGCACATAAGCAGCGGCAGCGCCGGAAGAGGTCGCGATGACAGCAATCAAGCTGGCCCCGATGGCGTAGCGCAAGTCGACGCCTAAGAGCAGCACCAGCACCGGCGTCACGATGACACCGCCGCCCAGGCCAGTTAGAGAACCGACAAATCCACCGGCCAGCGCGCCAGCAAACGCGATGGGAACGAATTCAGCCGCAGTCATCGGTTAGTTGGGAGAGAGGATCGCATAGAATGTGAGAGCTGTTTCTAGAATATCGTCAGGAATCTTGTGAAACCTATCGCCTTGTTAGTTGCCCCGGTTGCGGTTTTAGCCGGCCTTGCGTATTCGCAACAATCGCCCCCGCCTGTTCTGTCGCCCGAAGTGCATCCGGACCACAGCGTTACTTTCCGTCTGCGCGATCCGAACGCGCTGCACGTAACGGTCTCTATCGCGGGCCGCGCGGAGCCTGTCGCCTTAGAGAAAGGTGAAGACGGGGTCTGGAGCCTCACCAGCGAGCCGATGACGCCCGACAGCTATTCGTATTCCTTCCATGCGGACGGCGTGAACCTGCTGGACCCATCAAACTCCGCGATTGTTCCCAACCTGCTATCGCCCAGCAGCGTGCTGACCGTGCCCGGGCCGGAACCGCTTCCCTGGGACGTGACCGACATCCCACACGGCGCTGTTGACCATCGTTTCTACAAGTCCGGAGTCATCGGCGATAACCGCGATTACTACGTGTATACGCCGCCCGGCTACGATCCGGCAGCGCGGAAAAAGTATCCCGTGCTCTACCTGCTGCACGGGTACAGCGACGATGCCAGCGCGTGGACGGCAGTAGGTCATGCGAACCTAATCCTGGATAGCTTAATCGCGCAAGGCAAAGCCAAGCCCATGATTATCGTCATGACTTTGGGCTACGGCGCGCCCGAAATCGTTGACAAGAAGTTACTGGCGGCCTCAGGGTCTCCTTTCAGTAACAATGATCTGCGTTCGCGCAACTTCAATCGCTTCACCGATGCCCTGGTGACAGAAGTAATTCCAATGGTTGAGAAGCAGTATCGAACCTTGAACAATCGCGAATCGCGCGCAATTGCAGGCCTCTCGATGGGAGGCGCGGAGTCGTTGTTAACCGGGCTCAACCATCTGGACACGTTCGCGTGGGTCGCATCGTTTAGTTCGGGAGGAGAGCCGGATGACTTCGCGACAGACTTTCCGAAGCTCGACGCCGGCTCGGCGAAAAAGCAACTCCGCTTGTTATGGGTCGCCTGCGGGACTGACGACCGTTTAATCAAACTGAATCGATCGTTAGTAGAATGGCTGAAATCGAAAGAGATTCCGGTCACGCCGATTGAAACGCCGGGCATGCACACATGGCTGGTTTGGCGGAGGAACTTGACCGCGTTCGCGCCGCTGCTGTTTCAATGATGGGTGAAATTTTAGTTATGCAAAACGAGCTCAGCGCGTCCCAAAAAATTCTCTTACTTTGCCGTTCAATCCGGCATACAATTAGTGTGCGTATTCCTGTCAGGAGAACTATATGAAAAAACTTGTTCTAAGTTTGACTTTAGCGGCCTCGGTATTCTCGTTGTCCGCCTTCGCCGATTCGATGACCGGGTTCATCTCCGATTCCATGTGCGCCGCCAAGCATGTCGGCGCAACCGCAAAGGACTCCGCTTGTGCAAAGAAGTGCATCAATGGCGGCTCAGATCCCGTGTTCCTGTCTGATGGGAAGGTGATCAAGATCGCTGCCGATTCCATTCCGCAAGCGAAAGAACACGCGGGCGAGTCGGTCAAGATCGACGGCACAGTGAGCGGCGACACCGTCACGATCAGCTCAATATCGGCAGCCAGCAAGTAGTTTTAACAGCAGTTTCGGACAATCGATGCGGGCTTAATCGGGGCATGCGCTCCGGTGAGCCCGCTTTTGCTTTTTGGCCCGAGTTGTTGCTTTAAGTAATCCTCGGCAGTATTGAGAAACAAAGCTTGGCTGGACTGCTGGACTAACGGCCTTGGGATGGTTATGCTCGCGGAACGCCAGTGTCCATTATCAGGATGCGGGCCGGAGTGCGATCTCCCAATAGCTCCCTGGGTGCGCCAAGTCGACGGCAGCAACAACTTCCAAAATTTGAGGCGCCACCAGCGGCCATCGACCGGAGGGAAGGATCACGATAGCGATCTTGCGACTTTTCAGGTTCTGCTGATGCCGGATGTTCCGGTCACTCGTGACGATGATTTCGAACCCCGCTGATTCCGCCGCCTTCAGCAAGGCACCGTTGCTTACCCGATCAAGGCCAACTTCGATCGCAAGCGACACCGCATGCTTCTTCAAATATCGCGCGATCGGTCGTGGCGCGCACTGATCCAGTAGGACCTTCAACGCGGAAGCGCTGGCTGCTGAGCGTCCTTAAAGGCCTTGAAGTTCAGTACGTCCTGAAGCTTGAGGGTGTAGTTATACGCGATTTCCTGGGGCGTCTCGCCGGCATCAAGGCATTCCGCGATCAACTCGGCCGGAACACGCGAGTTCTTCAGCACCGGCTTCCCGCCAAGCCTGCCCTCAACCTGCTCTACGCCTGGGTAATTGCTCCAGTCCATGAGATTATTTTATCGGGTTCTCAGCACAGGGTACTGTTCGCGTACCGGGCTATGCCAGAGCCGCGCAGTTACGCCGAGCTGCTTAGTTGCCGGTCCATTTGCAAATGGCGGCGACGTCTTCCTTTGAGAGGCGCGCGGAGGGGTGCAGGGGCAGGTACGATTTCAGCGGCATACTGCCGTCTTTCACGTCGTCGCAGATATCATCGAGGCGGCTTTCCGATTGCATTACATGTCCGTTCGCATCGCGTAAGTGGCTCCATTGGGAGAAATCCAATTTGTCCCGGCCGTCGCTGACGTGCTTATAGATCCACCAGGAGAGTGGCGCGACGCGCGAATACCAGGGCCATGTGGTCGTGTTCGAGTGGCAGTCGTAACAGGATCTGCGGAAGATCGCTCTTACGGTGGGCGGCATGTCCGCATCGGCATCGATGGATTGCTTCGGGTCTGCTGATTCGGGCTTGGGTTCCTGAAATCCCTTCGGGGCCGGAATTAGTTGTAATGCGCCTATAACGAAGGCGAGGACCAGCAGATACACGCGGAAATTTCGCGGCTCTCCCGAACCGGGGGCCTTGACGCGAGAGAGCATATTGCTATGAAAGCATGAGCCTCACTCGAAGGCCTAGAACGACAGGCTTCCGCTGGGGTTGCACTAAGCTCCTTGTTACAATTTCGTTGCAGTTGGGGGCGAATCTTGTTCAATGAGATGGCGATTCGTTTTTTGATCGGAGGAGCCATTGTTTCGGCGTTCGCGGTACTGGGCAGCCTTTTCAAGCCGAAGACCTTCGCGGGACTTTTTGGCGCCGCGCCTTCGGTAGCAATCGCTACGGTTATACTGACCCTCGGCAAGAAAGGGCCGGCCTATGCCGCGCTTGAGGCGCGCTCGATGCTGGCAGGAGCACTTGCGCTTTGCTGTTACTGCATCTTCGTCGTTTTTTTATTAGAAAAGCGCCGGGTGCCAGCTCTTCGGTCCACGGTCTTTTCGATGGCGGTTTGGTTTTGCGTCGCCTTTGGTCTGTGGTCCGTTCTTCTGAAATGAGGCGAGATGCTAATTAAGCTTGATCTCTCGAAGATGCGTGAAACGCGTTGGTATGAGTATGCGATTCGTTTCCTTTTTGGCGGTCTTATCACAGCCGGCGCGGGGGCCGTCGCGCGAGAGTGGGGCCCGGTTGTGGGCGGCCTGTTCCTTGCTTTTCCCGCAATTTTCCCGGCGACCGCGACTTTAGCGGAGAAGCACGAAAAAGAACGGAAAGAAAACAAGGGCATGAGAGGCAGCCAGCGAGGCCGGGATATTGCGGCGCTCGAGGCCGTCGGTTCGGCTCTTGGAAGTTTTGGTTTGCTCTTTTTTGCCGCGATCCTTTGGCGCCTACTTCCTCTGAAGCCGCCCTATGCAGTTGTCGCCGGCGCCACAATTGTGTGGATAGCAACGTCCGTCGCTGCCTGGGGCTTGAGGCGAAAGTTCAATTAAGCGAAATACATTCGTTAGCTTGGAGTTCAAACGATCATGGATCTTTCCCGGTTGTCCCACGAGCTCGATAAAGAGAATCGCCAATGCAGGGTTGTCATAGAAACGCCCAAGGGAAGACGCAACAAGTTCGATTATGATTCGAATCTGGAAACCTTCACCCTGGGCGGGCTCTTAGCCGAAGGCTTGAGCTTCCCATTCGATTTCGGATTCGTTCCTTCGACGCGGGCCGAAGATGGCGACCCCCTTGACGTGATGATTCTGATGGATGAACCTGCCCATGTGGGTTGTGTTTTACAGGTTCGGCTAATCGGCGTTATTGAAGCGGAGCAGACGCAGGACGGCAAGAAGACGACGAATAATCGCCTGATTGGTGTCGCCGTACACTCCTATAACCACGAAAACATACACGCCATCTCGGAGGTTAACCGGTCAATTATCGATCAAGTTGGCGAGTTCTTCGTGACTTACAACAAGAGCCGCGGAAAACGCTTTCAGGTGACTGGAATCCATGGGCCGTCAAAGGCCGTGAAGCTGGTCCAAGAGGGAATCAAGCTGTTCAAGAAGCAGTAGCGTCGTTTAAGATCGGTGCTTATGAACTTGTTGCCGCGGGATGAGAAGTTTTTCGATCTGTTCCATCAGCACGTTCTCATGGTCCGCCAAGCGTCGCATTTGTTAGTCGCCGGTTTGAACGGCGGCTATCAGGGTATGTGCGATATCGAGAAGGAAATGGAGACGATAGAGCGGAGCGCGGATGAGGTCATTCATGAGATCTTTCGCCGATTACAGTCGACTTTCTTGACCCCGTTCGATCCCGAGGATATCCAGACTCTCGCAACCGCAATTGATGATGTCCTGGACGCCATTGAGGACGCGACGTTTAGAATCGTGGCCTATCGCCTGGATCCAATACCGGAGCCGGCGGTTCGACTCGGGCAACTCGTCGATGAAGCTTGTCAGTGGCTGGCGAAAGCGATTGAAAGTTTGCGGGACCGAAAGCCGTGCTTGACTCATTGCGTCGAGGTAAACCGAATTGAGAATCAGGCTGATGCGATTGAGCGCACGCAGATTGCGAAGCTATTCAGCTCTGAAATGGATGCCTTGTCGCTCATCAAGCACAAGGAAATCTATGAGTTATTAGAGAGCGCTACCGACCGTTGCGAGGACGTGGCGGACGTACTTCAGAATGTATCGATTAAGAATCTCTGAATCATGTCCGGATTGGGTCTGATCGTTACCATCATCGCGATTGCGGTTGTCTTCGATTTCGTGAACGGATTTCACGATGCCGCCAACTCGGTCGCAACCGTGGTTGCAACCCGCGTCCTGAGCCCCACACAGGCAGTAGGTATGGCCGCGATATTCAATTTTGTGGCTGCGGCGGCATTTGGGACGAGTGTCGCGGCGACTGTTGGGCGGGGATTCGTTAATACCGAAATAGTGACGCCGTATGTGCTGTTGGCCGGGCTACTGGGCGCAATCGTTTGGAACATTTTTACCTGGTACTTTGGATTGCCGATCAGTTCCTCTCATGCGCTGATTGGGGGTTACGCTGGCGCGGCCGTTGGTAAAGCCGGTATTCACGGATTGATCGTTGGCAAATGGCCGAGTACCCTCGCTTTTATTGTTCTTGCGCCAGCCTTAGGGATGGCGTTCGGCTTCGCGCTGATGATTCTTGTCTATCGAGTGTTTCACCGCTGGACGCCGGCGAGGATGGATCGCTATTTCCGGCATGCGCAACTGCTATCCGCGGCACTGCTCAGCGCGGCGCATGGGACCAATGATGCGCAGAAAACGATGGGAATCATTACGGCGGTTCTGGTATCAGGTCACATTCAAAATACGTTCCACGTGCCCTACTGGGTGATTGTACTTTCCGCTTCGGCGATGGGATTGGGAACTCTTAGCGGCGGATGGCGTGTGGTGAAGACGATGGGAACCAGGCTAACGCGGCTGAAACCCCGCAGCGGTTTCGCGGCGGAGACGGGCGCGGCTCTGTCGATCTTGTTGGCTACTCATCTGGGGCTGCCGGTGTCCACGACGCACGTGGTTGCGGGGTCGATTGCTGGAGTTGGGTCGGTTCAGCGGATTCGAGCGGTGCGGTGGACGATGGCTGCCAATATCGTTCTGGCCTGGGTGTTGACGATTCCTGCGGCGGCAGTTGTGGCGGCTGCATCGTACTTTCTTCTCGGGGTTTTTGGGGCTTCTTAAATTTTCTGGGTTGCCCGGAAACAGATCTATTGCTTAGCCATAGGAATGCTGTTAGGATTCCTATTGAATAGCAATAGGAGAAATATGGGCGAGAAAGCTGACGTTTGGCAAGGAACTCTGGCTTTGATGGTGCTTAAAACCATTGAGGCGCTGGGACCGCTTCACGGGTACGGGATTGCTCGACGGATTGAACAAACGAGCGGGAATCTGCTCACGCTGAACTATGGAACGCTCTACCCGGCGCTGCTGAAGCTGGAGCAGGAAGGGTCAATCGTTTCCGAATGGGGAGTATCGGAGAACAATCGGAAGGCTAAATTCTATCGATTAACGCGCGCGGGACGGAAGCAATTGGAGAAAGAAGCGCGGGATTGGGAACAGACGACCGCGATTGTGGCACGGTTCCTCCGCCCATCGGAGGACCCGGCATGAAGCGGTTACGAGCGTGGACCCGAAGATTGGCCGGCCTATGGCCCAACGAGCGGCGGGAACGGGAGCTGGCGGCAGAAATCGAGAGCAATCTGCAGATGCACATCGATGATAATCTGCGCGCGGGCATGAGTCCGGAAGAAGCGCGCCGCAACGCGCTGCTAAAGCTTGGCGGCATCGAGGCAACGAAGGAGTCCTGGCGCGACCGCAACAGCGTGCCGTGGGTGGAGACTCTGGTTCAGGATCTTCGTTTCGCGGTGCGCCAATTACGGAAGAACATTGGATTCACATTTACGGCCATCTTCATGCTGGGTCTTGGCATATGCGCAAGCGTTGCGATCTTCGCGTTCGTCGATGCGACTTTGATCAAGCCGCTGCCTTACAAGGATCCAAACCGTCTGGTGGGCGTGTACGAATACACGCGCCCGTGCCCGATGTGCAATCTTTCGTATTTCGATTATCTCGATTGGAAGAAAATGAACCGGGTCTTCCAGTCGCTCGATGCATACCGCGGCACGGACAGCACGCTGCGCACCAGCACAGGGACGGTGGAAGCCCACAGCGCGCAAGTGAGCGAGGGTTTTTTCCGAACGCTGGGAATCAAACCGGCGGTTGGGAGGGATTTTTACGAAGGTGAGGGCTCACCGGCCGCTACGCGCACGGTTCTGCTGAGCTATGCCTGCTGGAAAAATCGCTTCGGCGGAAAGAACGTGCGCGGTCAGACAATTAGTCTGAGCGACGTCACATATACCATCATTGGCGTGCTTCCGGCGGATTTTTACTTCGCTCCGGTGCGGCGCGCCGAGTTCTGGACGACGCTGAACGAGGCCGGTGAGTGTGAGCAAAGGCGATCCTGTCACAGTCTTTATGGTGTCGCTCGCTTAAGAGATGGGATTTCGGTAGAGGCGGCGAAGGCCAATGCCGCATTGGTTGCGCAACAGTTGGAGAAGCAGTATCCTGGCTCGAATCTGGGGCAGGGCGCGAACGTAGTGTCGCTCAGCGAAGCAATTGTTGGCAATCATCGAACGCTGCTGTTGGCGCTGCTGAGCGGTGCGGGTCTGCTGCTTCTGATCGCCTGCGTGAATGTGGCGGGTCTGCTGCTGGTGCGATCCGAAAGCCGCAAGCGTGAACTCGCAGTGCGGAGTGCGCTGGGCGCCTCGCGGTCGCGATTGATACGCCAGTTTGTCACGGATAGCGTGCTTCTTGTAACGCTGGGCAGCGGGGTCGGACTGCTTGCAGGCCGTTGGACAATGCTGCTGCTAAGGAAGCTGATACCAGACGACATGCTAGCAAGTATGCCATATTTGGCTGGTCTGGGGCTGAATGCACGCGTGCTCGGCTTCACGGCAATGATCGCGCTGGCCGCGTCGGTGCTGTTCGCCATTACTCCTGCGTTGCGCGTTTCGGATATGAGGGAAGCCTTGACCGAAGGCGGGCGCACATCGGCGGGAATTACATGGCAACGGTTGGGTTCAAGGCTTGTGGTGCTCGAGTTGGCCGCCGCCATGGTGCTACTGGCAGGTGCAGGACTATTTGGGCGGAGTTTTTACCGGCTTTTACAGGTGAACATCGGGATGCGGCCGGATCACCTGGCGACGCTGCGGGTTGCCGCGCCGTCGACCGGGTATCGAAAGAATGAGCAGCAGATCGCGCTGGAGAGGGAGTTGGTCCGGCGGATCTCCAGCCTTCCGGGCGTCGAATCGGTGGGCCTCTGCAGTCAGTTGCCAGTCAGCTTCAACGGGAACACGGACTGGATCCGGTTCGTCGGCAAACCTTACCACGGCGAGCACAACGAGGTGAATGAGCGCGACGTCAGCGCTGGCTATTTCGCAGCAATAAAAGCAAAGCAGGTTAGTGGACGTTATTTCCGCGAAGAAGAGGATGGGTCCAAACCGCGCGTGATTATCATCAACAACGCTCTTGCGCGGATGTATTTCCCAGGTGAAGATCCGGTGGGCAAGCGGGTCGGGAATGGTGATTTAACGCCGAATTCGATCCGGGAAATTGTCGGAGTGGTGGACGATATTCGCGAAGGCCCACTTGACGAGCCCATGGCGCCAACCGAGTATCTTCCTTTCAATCAAGACCCGAATGAGAATTTTGCGGTCGTGGTTCGAACGGCTTTTGATGAAACTGCGACTCTTCCGTCTCTGCGAGCTGCGATTCATCAGATCGACCCGGATATCGTCACGGTTAACGAAGCCAGTATGAATGCGATGATTCATGACGCGCCGTCCACCTATCTGCGCCGGTCGTCGGCGTGGTTGGCAGCGGGTTTTGCGGTGGCGGCGCTATTGATCGGCGTGGTTGGGCTTTATGGAGTCGTCGCGTATTCAGTCGGTCAAAGAACGCGTGAGATCGGGGTACGAATGGCGCTGGGCGCGCAGCGTAGCACCGTATATGCGCTCATTCTCAGGCAAGCGGGAGGGCTGGTCGCGCTGGGCGTTGCTTTGGGTCTGGTCTGCGCCGTGGGGGCAGCGGTCCTGATCCAGAAGCTATTGTTTGGCACTCCGGCTTGGGACGCACCGACACTGTCGGTGACGGCTGTGGTTCTCGCGTCCGCTGCGCTGCTTGCGAGCTACGTTCCGGCACGAAGGGCTGCGTCTGTGAATCCGATCGATGCACTGCGTGCGGAGTAGGGTTAACGAGGCGAACTTCGATTGATTTAGGTTACGGGCGCGAAGTGGTTAACGGGTCCCTGACCGCTACCCAGGCCGGGTGCGGTCTCGATGGCGGCTTGCACGTACGACTTCGCTCGGCGGACCGCCTCTTCCAAATCATGGCCGAGTGCGAGGCCAGCGGTAATGGCGGCAGAGTATGTGCATCCCGTTCCGTGGGTGTGTTTTGTATCGACACGCTTGCCGTCGAAAAGAGAGATGCTGTTGGAATGGGCAAGCACGTCGAGCGGGGAACCCGAGCGGTGACCGCCTTTGATCAGCACCGCCTTGCATCCTAGATCGAGTAAGCGCTTGGCCGATTCGCGCATGCCGGCTTCGTCCGAAACGGGAGTTCCTGTTAAGGCTTCCGCTTCAGGGATGTTAGGGGTCAGCAGATAAGCGCAGGGAAGCAGCTTTCGCTTCAGAACGTCTTCAGCTTCGGGTGATAAAAGGCGCGAGCCATGTTTGCTGACCAGGACGGGGTCCACGACTAATGGAAAGCTGAATGACTTCGCGAGGTCAGCGACGGCTTCGACCACTTCGATGCTGCCGAGGGCTCCTGTCTTAGCCGCGTGTGGCGGAATATCCGAGAGGACTGCTTCAATCTGCTGGCGCACGAGATCCGGCGCGAGTAGCTCAATGCGAGTGACGGCTCGGGTGTTTTGTACTGTGATCAGCGTCACGACAGCCTCGCCGTAGACGCCGAACTGGTGGAAGGTTTTGAGATCGGCCTGTATTCCGGCGCCGCCGCTTGGGTCGGAACCGGCGATGGTCAGGGCAATGGGCGGCACACTCCTACACTAGGGCATGCCGAAAAGCGGTTAGAAGTTCGCTTTCATCAAGGTGGAGGTTCCGGCCGAATTGGACATGGTCGCCGAGACGCTTCCTACGCTTGCTATCGCTCCGGCCGTGACCGGGAAGCTCAATTGAATCGAAAACGCGCCACCTGAAGCGGTGCTACTGAAGTACTGCTGGAAGTTAGTCGTGGCGTTCACGCCCATGTTCGTGGCAATCGCTTTACCGCTTGTGTCGTAGAAGTTGAAGATCATGGGACCGGCGGTGTAGGTGTTGTCATAACCGGTCATCGTGACCACCAGGTAGGGGTCCTGGGCGATTGCCGTCATCTGAGTGATCTCCACCGGTGCATTTGCAATTGTGATCTGTTTCGTGATCGGCTGACTCTCAGGGAACGTCAATGTGAACAGAAGTGTGCCGGCGGTTGTGCCCGTCTGAAAAGTCAGCTCCGATTGTCCGTTGTAAGTCGCGGAGGTTGCTCCCTGGGCAAGCGTTACCTGCAAGCTGCGGCCGCTAGTAGCGAGGAACTTTACCGCCGGATCGTCTTGAACACCGTTAACGGCGGAGGTGAATTGCAGCGCTAGCGTGCCGATGGCGGTGATGGTGGAAGGACTGGAGAATTGGACCGAGATGTGCGCTTGCTGCTGACTGGTGAAGCTGGATGTGTCAAAGACGAGCGACGCGCTGGGTATCGGAAGATTGGCCCCGATACCTGTGAGCCCGAAAACGCGTGTTCCGATCGACAGGCTTCCGGTGAACGTCCCGGCTTGCGACGGCGAGAAGGTGATATTGAAGGAAATCAAAGCGCCGGGTGCAATCGAAACCGGCATGGCGGGTAAGCCCGCGGCGGTAAAGCCGTTTCCCGTGACCGAGATGCTCGATATGCTCACGGCGTTGAATGACGTGGTTGGGTTCGTGACTGTGAACGTGAGCGCGGCGCTGGTTCCTTCAGTCGGTTGTCCAAAACTGATCGCCGTCGCAGCTTGCGGATACCCTCGCACGCCGGTCGAATCCACGTAAGTGATTTGTAACGCGTCGATATCGGCCACCACAACACCGGTTCCGACCAGGGGATACGAGTTAGAACCGATGTTTAAGGTTGCGGTGGTCAATACGGTCTGTCCCGGCGCGAAGGTGACGGTGAATGTAGCCGTGCCATTGGCAGCAATGATGAGAGTGCAAGAAGACACACCGGTCGTCCCGTTGACAGAGCAAGAGGGCGAGCCACCGGCGACAAAAGCAGGGCTTTCGTAGTTGTTGTTTGGCGTGACGCTAACGGGTATAGACATCGATTGGCTCGTCTGGTTGACCAGGGAGATTGTGGCGGTTGCAGTCGAGCTAGTCGAAACGTTCAGGAAATTGATGCCGGTAACTACGGCGAGAGCAGCCGCGCTACTTCCGTTGAGCTGATAAGTTGCCGTAAGTTGGGCGACCGTACCCGTTCCCGATAGCGTGCTGACCGGTACGGTCTCTACTTTGGACGTGCTCGCCTGGATCGTGTACTCGATCTGTAGGTTCGCCGAGATTTGGCCGATTGAGGCTGGGCTGAAGTAGACGCTGAACTCCTCAAAGTTTGCTCCCGAGGCAGACAATACGAAATTCTGAAAAGTGCCGGCGACGGTAAAGATCGTGGTATTCGACCCGAAGTAAATGGTATTGATCTGGATAGGCGAACTGGTCGTATTCTTTACCCGCAGCACCAGTTGACTTGCATTACCGAGGCTCACGTTAGGGAACGTATAGGCTTGGCCCAACGGCTGGTCCGCCGTTTGTCCCGTTGGATCGTGGATGATGAACGAAAGATCTTGTGCGCCGAGACTGGCGGCAAAGAGCAACAGCAGCGCGGCGAATCTCATTCGGCGACCCTCATGGCGCGCGGATGCGCGGGCGGGGTCATGGGCTTCGATAATGGAGAATTCGGCTCGGGCGCGGGCAGTTCGGAAAGCTGCAACGTGGTTGCGTTCAGATGAAGCACCCAATCCCGCTGCGCGCTGGGCGAACTGATGTGCACCCAATCGGTCCCGACCCGTTCGAACTGCAGGTCACCGGGCGTGATGGGCAGGGTACGGGTAGAGCCATTCGATGCCTGAACTTCCAGCCCGTTCCAATCGTGAAAGAGCAAGAACGATTGCTGCTGAAAAACGGGCCCGCTGACGCCGGAAAGAGCCGTTACGTTGGTGACGGAGCCATCGAGCAACGAAATGGTCACGCTGGCTGCGCTGCTATCGGTTTCCGTGAGCAGAAGTTCCGCGGCATTGGTCCCTACCATTCGAAGCGCAACTACCTGACCACCCAGTTCCCCCGGATTCACCGGTGTCATGGCTGGTTGGCCGCCCGTCCAGGTGAACAGTTCACTGCTCCTGGGAAGCCACCCGATTGCGGAGGAGACGCTTCCATCCATGTTGAGCACGGGATTCTGCTCGCCGGCCATAAAGGCGCCTTGAACCGAGCCATCCGGACCCAGCAGCATGATGCGCCCTCGGGTGGATATGAGGCCGCCCTCATCGGAAAAGCTGGCGGCCTGCACAAGCGAAAAAGCGCGCTCGCCGGTCAAGAAATTTGCGTGCAATCCATAGAGCGAATAGACTGCGCCGTCGGAGTAGCGAACCATCCCCACTTTCGGGGTTGAGACGCCGCCGGCCCAAGCCGCCACACAGGACACTAATCCTATAACTCCAACGAATCTTGTTTTCATGTAAGGATCTCCTACGGCGCGCCGATGCTGATTGTCGGGGCGCCAATGCTTACGCCCGTGTTGCTTGTCGCCGTGGATGATGGCGACGATTTACCCCGCTCCATCACCGCGATTGCGGCGCCCGCGGCTCCGGCGGCGACAAGGGCAAGGATGATCCATTTCTTACTGCTTCCGTGATTCCTCTGACCGGCGCCGGTGATCAGCACCTTCGGGTCCGGGCTGGCGGATGGCGAGGCAGTGGATGCGATCGGAGTGTCGGTTTGTTTACGGCTGACGGAGGTGATCGAGACCCGAGGCGGCTCGATCGTGGGTGCGGCCGTAACGGCCGGCGTGGGTGCGGCCGCAACTACAGGCGCGGGTGTTGGCGCACGAACCGGTTTTGCCTCAGGAGGTGCAATCGGTTTCATTTGGGCAATCGGTTTCGGGGCTGGCGTGGAAGGACTTGGAGGCGCCGCATTTTGGACGACCGGCTTCGCCTGAGACGCGGGTTGGGGAAGCGCGGATAGTTGGGCAATCTTTCGCTCCAGCAAGATGCCTGCGTGCGATGTGCCTTTGGTGGCAGTCACACGTACCGCGGCGGTCTCGCCGGCCTGCCAATGTATTCCGGTAATGCGCGCCTGGCCCAATCGATCCGTGTTCACGACCGCGGCGCGGGTCCCATCGGCAAATGCCGCGCCCGGCGCATCTTCCGGGAGCCGGAACGTAACAGCGGCCTCCGGCACAGGAACTCCTTGGCTGTCTGTAACTTCCACCGCCAAGGTGTTGCGGTCGCCAGTTTCAGTAAGTTCGCTTATCCGCAAATTCGCAGGAGTCTGCGCAGCGAGCGGCAGCCGCGCGAGCAATGGAATCAGCAAGAAAGCAGTGAACCGAAAAATCGTGGTCATGCGGCTAAGTTAGCCGCATTACACACAACTATACGGACTGGATTAACACAACAGTGATGTTATCCGGCCCGCCATGTTCCTTTGCGGCTTCGACAAGGTAGTGGCATTTCTCCGGCAAAGATTTCGAACAATCGAGCGCGTCGCGCAAAGTATTTTCGTCTAAAACGCCGTGCAGTCCATCCGAGCAAAGGAGGATCTGGTCGCCCGTATTCATGTCGAGTATCTGGGTGCTCATACGGAGGTCCTCGGCGGTTCCGACGGCCATTGTCAGGACGTGCCGCATGGGATGTTTTTTGAGCGCCTCGTCGCTGAGGCCCAGGCGCGCGCCGACTTCGGCGACCCACGTTTGGTCCTGGGTTACCAACGAAAGGTCCTGACCATTAAGGAGATACGCGCGGCTGTCACCGACGCTGCCCACTTGAAGGTGTCTCTCGTCCAGTGCGATCGCAGCGACCAAAGTCGTGCCCATACCTTCGAGTTCCGGATTGGACGTAGCTGCCCGGCGCACCGCCCAGTTGGCTTCAAGAAAGCCGTGCTCGAGGCTGTCCAAATTTCCATCGGGCGGGGTGTTCAAGAGAAACTCGTATAGCATTTCGGCGCTGAGCCGAGACGCATATTCCCCCGCGTTTGCGCCACCCATGCCATCGGCTAGGATGAAAATTCCAGAGCGGCTGTCGCTAATAAAATAGTCTTCATTATTCGTCCGGACGCAGCCAGGATCTGATAAGCCGTAGGCCTCTAGCATAAAGGCTATCCGATTATACAGGTGTTGCTCCGGAATCGGCCAACGACTTACTGCGAGGCATTCGATTTCAGAAGTGATTTCAGTTGGCGGAATGCGGTTGAGTCGAAATTTTCCTTCAGACGCTCCGGGGCCAAGGGCTTGGCGTTCGATGCGGAGGGTTCATGGCGTCTCGCTCGCGCGAGCAGCGCCGCAGCTTCGTGGTCTTGAGGAGCGCGATCGGCGACTGTCTCCAGACGCTTCACGGCCTCATCGAAGTAGTTGTTTCGAAGCAGTGCCGTTCCCAAGTTGAACCGGTACACGAGATCGTTCGGGTCGCCATCGAGTGCGTGCCGAAATTCGTCAATCGCCACCGGCAAGCCCAATTGATTCTCGGCCGCTCCCAAGTCGTTGTAAACCTCGTTCAGAGGATAGCTCTTCACCAGTTCCCGGAAATAGCCCGCGGAAGCGGCGTAATCGCTAGCTCCATAGGCCGCTAATCCCATCTTGAAGCGCGCTGTGGCATAGCGCGGATCGGCTGGAGGGACATGCTGCAACCAGTCGATGGCTTGTTTGTAGTCCTTACGTTCGAGCGCCAGTTTGCCAAGCTCGAAAGCGGGGCTCGTGAACTGGGGGTCCAATTGCGCCGCCTGCAGGAACCACTTCTGACCTTGCTCCGGATTACTTGACAGGAGACCGCGGATGTAGCTCTCTTCCGAATCTAAGCGTATTAACTTACGTGGATTTAGAAATTGGTCTTCCGTGAACTTAGCCGTCGGTTGTAAGTACTTCAATAACGACCATGCCAGGTGCTGTTCCAGGCGGGATAACTCAGCTAATTGGCCGGCTTCTGAAATCTCCGGTCCATCATGTAACTTGCGTAAGTCCAGAACATGGGCGGAAACGCGAATAGCCCCATCCTTCAGAGCGGCATCGGCGCGGGGCAAGGTGGCATCATAGGAGCCGTAACAGATTTCATCGGCATCCAACGTCTGGCCGAGGCGGATCAAACTGGCCTTCGTGAAATCGGCGCCGGGTTTAAGAGACAGACGGCGCAGGCCTTCGAGGCGCGCACTTCTATCGAGGGCAATTTCACCTCTTTCGGCAAATTCTTCAATTAAGGTTTGAGAAATACTTTCTCCTACCCAGTTCAAATCCGGATATTGCGAGGTGTTATGAAATTCGAGAACGAGGATGGTAGCCGCGGTGAGATGGGTACTTACAGCAAAAACGGTAAGGAAAAAAAGGGGGAGACGCCAGAACCGCACGTCTCCCATACTAGCAAGGGGGGAGCTAGTTAACGTCCTTCGCGACTGCGAAATCAATAAGTAACAAACTACTGAGCACCCAATGGAGAAGACCCACCCGCATCAAAGCGCAGGATGGTAGTGGTGCCGCCGATGCCGATTTCCTGCACGGAACCGTCTTGGGCCAAGCGGACTGTAGTGGCCTTCAGTTTTGCCGGTGCAGTCTCTTTATGGACCGGGACTTCAGTCGCCTTATTGTTTTCGCCACGTAAGATGGCCATGTTTTCCTTGATCTGAACTCTGTACGCGCCCGGTTTTAGCGGCTTTCCGCCTATGGTTGCGTTTTGCAAGAGGGAAACATCATAGGAAGCAGCGCTGGCAACCGCTCCAGCGGCCGTCAGAAAGCCGATTATGAACCTATTATTCACCGAGTGCTCCTTCGAGTAAGCTACTGCAATTAACTCGCCGCGGGTTTGAGGAAACGAGTAAGTATTGAACCACTTAAATCTATAAGACCGTCGGAATGTCTACGTAAGCTATATACGGGACAGGAGGAAAAACGTTCCGAAGGAAAATCAGATTTTCTGGCTCGTAATTTTCTAGTTACTTTAACTGTTCGGAATTGGACAGCGAATACCCATATACGGACATCAGCCACTGCCGTGTGAACACGATAGCTTCCCGCTTTAGCGACAGCTCCATCCCAAAACCGGACAATCCAAGCCAGTGAATGCCGGGATCGCGCCGGAACCAAGTCATCTGGCGCTTGGCGTATTGGCGAGTCTTCTGCTGGCATTCAATAATGGCCTCGGTGACGGACATGTGACCGGACAAAACCTTCAGCGCCTGACGATATCCCAGGGCTTGAAGCGCTTTCGCCTCCGGTGGGCAACCGGCGGCGAGCAGGGCCCTTGTTTCCTCAAGCAAGCCATTCGCGAACATCCGCTCGGTCCGTTCATTAATATGACGGCGCAGGTCTTCCCGGCGTGGTGCGAGTCCAATCTTCAGTGCAGAGAACCCCTTCAGTTCTGTCCTGGGTTCGCTCTGGATTTCGCTCGCTGCGCGACGGGCGCTGACGGTCATCTCGACGGCGCGCGTTAATTTTTGTATATCGTTCGGATGAATCTGTCCGGCCGCCTTGGGGTCATGTCTTCGAAGAAAGCGGTACAGGACTCCGGTGCGGCGATTCTCCAGGCGGGCAAGCCGGGCACGCAGTTCGGGGTCGCGTTCGGGAGCGGGCGACAATCCCTCAAGCAGCGCCCGGACGTAGAACCCGGTGCCTCCCACCACAATTGGCAGTTTGCCCCGGGCACGGACGTCCGCCAGTACAGTTCGTGCTTCGCGGGCATACGCGCCAGCAGTCAGTTCGCCGTCCGGACCTACCACATCCAGTAGGCGGTGGGGTATGCCACGTCTCTTCTCAGGAGGAGTTTTCGCCGAACCAATATCCAGTCCCCGGTGGACCTGAACGGAGTCGGAATTTACGATTTCGCCGCTGAACTCTTCGGCAAGCGCCAGCCCCAGTTCACTTTTTCCCGACCCCGTGGGTCCAAGGATGACCAAAAAAGGATATAGCCCGGCCTTAATTTGCTGGTTCACGCAAGACTATGGAGCTGGGGGATTAAGCCGGGCACGGCAGCCTCGGCGGGATATGGAAACCGCTGGAGTACTATCGGCATCCCTGGTTCCAGAGTTATACTGGCTCCAGCGGCACCGTTTACGCTGCTGTAACGCCATTCTCGATAGCACGCGGTCCCATGGCTCACCCTTACATTAAACCTCTCCGTACTTTTTGTCTGTCCGCGGCCGTGCTGGCCGTCGTCCCGGTCCTCCCGGCCAAGCAAGTTCCCGCGAGCGGAGCTGGAGGCACGTCAGCGCAATCCACACTACCGCCGGCCACCAAACAGGCTCCCTCCGTCAAAGCGGCCGCCTATTATCATTTTTCTCTAGGGCATTTGTATGAGGAACTCGCCGCAGCGTATGGCAATCGAGGCGACTACGTCAACAAGGCTATCGATAATTACCGGCTTGCGATGAAGGAGGATCCAACCGCCTCCTTCCTGGTGGAAGACATTGCAGAGTTGTACCGTATGGCGGGCCGGCTTCCGGAAGCCGTGGACGAAGCGCAGAGCGCTCTTAAGGCGAACCCCGACGACCTGAACGCCCGGCGAGTCCTGGCGCGCATCTATACGCAGCAAATCGGGGATCAGCAAACTAATAAGATAGACGAGGCCATGGCCCACAAGGCCATCGACGAGTATAAGACCATCACCGAGAAGGACCCCACCGACACCGAAAGTCTGGTGATGCTGGGGCGGCTGGATAAGGTAGTTGACGATTCGGCAGGCGCCGAAGCTGCCTTCAAAAAGGCGATGGCAGCCGATCCGGAAGATGAAGACGCTATGGTCGGTCTGGCGGGCGTCTACTCAGATAAAGGCGATTCCAAGCAAGCCAGTGAGTTGTTGGAAAAGGTTGCCCAGAAAGATCCTTCCGCGCGTGCACTGGCAATGCTCGCCAGCAGTTATGAGCAGATGCGGGAGTTCAGTCTGGCCGCCGATACTCTTAAGAAGGCGGTTGAGCTGGATCCTTCAAGGCCCGAACTCAAGCAGTTTCTTGCGGAGGATCTGGCAAAGGCCAATCGGCTGGACGAGTCATTGAAGATCTATCAGGATATGGCTGAAGCCAATCCGCAGGACGCGCAGAGCTATCTGCAGATGTCGCGGATTTACCGCGAGCAGAACAACTTCAAGGCCGCTCGTGAGATGAGCGACAAGGCCAAGACGATTGCGCCGGACGATCCTGACGTGCTCTATAACGAGGTCTCCATTCTGGAGTCAGAGGGCAAGATTCCCGACGCCATCACTACGCTGAAACGGATCATCGATCAAACCGAGGGCAAGGCTGAGCACAACTTCCGGGCAATACTCTTCGAGCGTTTGGGCCTGCTGTACAGGTCGAATGACCAGAACGATTCGGCCATAGACGCTTTTCGGCAGATGGTCACGGCGGATCCGGACACCGCAGCCCGCTCCGAAGCGCAGATAATCGATACTTACCGTTTAGCACATGATTATGCCAAAGCGCAGCAGGAGAGCGACACGGCCAGTCAGAAGTACCCGAATGACCGTACACTGCGTTCAGTTCGCGGCCAATTGCTGGCCGACGAGGGCAAGACGGACGCCGCGATCGCGGAGTTAAAGAAATCGCTAGACGGCAAGAACAACCGCGAGACCTACATGGCCATGGCGGAGGTATACGAGAAGGCCAAGGACTGGCCGGCCATGAATCAGGTTCTCGATCAGGCCGATAAACTGTCCTCCGAGAAAGACGATAAAGCGGCCGTTACGTTCATGCGCGGAGCGATGTATGAGCGCCAGAAGAAGTTTGACTTGGCCGAAAAGGAGTTCCGCAAGGTGCTCGACATGGATCCGACCAACGCCGAAGCGTTGAATTACCTTGGATACATGTTTGCGGACCAAGGAGTGCGGCTGGACGAAGCGCAATCCCTGATTAAGCGGGCCGTGGACATTCAGCCGAACAACGGCGCTTTTCTCGACAGCCTCGGCTGGGTGTACTATCGCCTCAATCGGCTAGACGAAGCGGCTCAGCAAGAGAGCCGTTCTATCCAACTCATCCCCACGGACCCAACGATTCACGACCACTTGGGCGATATCTACTTCAAGCAGGGCAGGATCAAGGAAGCCATTGATCAATGGCAGCTTTCGATGAAGGAATTCAGCACCAGCGCACCTGGCGATCTGGAGCCTGACGAGGTCGCCAAGGTCCAAAAGAAACTGGACGGCGCCCGGGTGCGTCTGGCCAAGGGTCAACCGCCAAATCAGAATAATTAGAGTGGGCAGCGGTTAGCGCTCAGCGCTCAGCTTTTGCGGCGGCTGCGAATCTTCGGGAGGCTGAACGCTGAGTGCTGATCGCTCGCGCCCTGAAGTGGTTGAGAGACTGATGCGATTTCTCGCCGACATCGTTGCGGACGTGCGGTTCACCGGCCGCATGTTGGGCAGGAATTCCGGCGCTTTCGCGGTCGCGATTGCATCGCTGGCTCTCGGTATCGGCGCCAGTTCCGCGATTTTCAGCCTTGTGTACGCGGTTCTCCTAGACCCGTATCCGTACAAGAACGCAGACCAGATCATTGCTCCAACCTTTTCCGATGCGGGTGCGCGCACCGGCCGGATCTGGTACACGATTCCCGATTACCTGGAAATAAAGGCACATAGCAGCACGCTAGAGGACGTCTTCCTCTCCGATCAGCGCGAATTCGTGGCCACTACGGGGCTGACCGAACGAGTCAAGGGATTCGCCGAGTCGCCGAATTTTTTCCAATTCATGGGCGTTCCCGCTTTGATGGGACGGGTGTTCGGCCCCGGCGACATGCCCGTGGCCGCCGATCCCCCGGATATCGCGGTCATCAGCTACCTATTCTGGCAACGGCGTTTCCGCGGCGATCCGAAGGCGGTTGGCTCCGTCCTTGAATTGAATCGCCAGCGTTATTCGATTATTGGCATTCTGCCGCCCAGGTTTACGTGGGGCGATGGAGACGTTTACGTCCCGCTTGCCATGGTTCCCGATTCCCACAAAGTGATGTCGCTGATGGGGCGGGTAAAGCCCGGAGCGGGGCTATCCGCCGTGGATGCGGAACTACAAACCTTCACTACTCGATTCGCGAAGCGCCTCCCCGGGGTCTACCCAAAGCAGTTCAAGATTGCCGTTCAACGGCTGAACGTTTGGCTGCTGGGTAAGTTTCAAGGCACTCTGATTGTGCTACTGACCGCAGTTGGGTTTCTATTGTTGATCGCGTGCGCAAACGTGACCATACTGCTGCTGGCGAGAGCGACGGCGCGCAGGAAAGAGGTTGCCCTGCGCATATCTTTGGGCGCGCCGCGATCCCGTATCCTGCAACAGCTGCTGACGGAGTCCGTCGTTCTTGCCCTCGCGGGCGGCATGCTGGGCGTAGCGTTCGCCTTTGCGGGCGTTCCCGCAATCGTGGCCTTGATGCCTGAGTACTCCGTTCCGCACGAGGCCGTGATTCAGGTGAACGGCATGGTTTTGCTATTCACGGTTGCGATATCGGTCGCAGTGGGCATTCTGTTTGGGATGGCGCCGGCTCTCCAACTGGCCAAGCGCGACGTGCGTGAAGCCATGGAAGAGAGTGGGCGATCATTCGCCGGCAGTATGCGCGGAGGTGTCACCCGCAGCCTGCTTATCGTCTCGGAAGTGGCTCTAACGTTGGTGCTGCTGGCCGGGGCGGGGATTGCTATCCGAGGATTCATCGCGCTTACGCAATCTCGTCTTGGTTTCGACCCGTCTCACGTGCTGGTGCTCTCCGTAAATCTGACGGAAGGAGCGTATAAAAGCTGGGAGACGCGGAGCAGCTACTACGAACGCGTTTTAGAGAAACTGGAGAGCACGCCCGGGGTTGAGAGCGCCACTGCGACCACTACGGCTATGCCGCCTTGGATCGGTTATGAGGCGCCGTTCGATATGCCGGGACTAGCGGCGAACCCCAGCCGGAAGATTCTGATCGGCCTGATTGGCAGCGGCTATTTCTCTACGATCCATGTTCCCCTGTTGGAAGGGCGGCTCTTCGCTGGGGCGGATCTACAGAGTTCGCGGCCGCTCGCGATTATCAATGAAGAGATGCGCCGCCGTTACTGGCCGGGTGGGCGCAGCCCCATTGGGCTCAGAATCCACCTCCCGGAGTTTAGTTTCGCGGGCAATCCCTATCTCTTGACCCCGCCCGGCACGAGCCAGTGGTTCGAGATCGTGGGCGTCGTGGCCACGGCCCGGAACCGCGGTTTGCGTGATGCGCCTATGCCGGCGATATATCTGCCGTTCACACTGGTAGTGCCGCCCGGCTGCGAATACCTGGTTCGCGTCCACGGGGATCCCCACGCGTTCGTACATGATTTGACCGCGCAGATGCATGCTGTTGACCCGGGTCAGCCCATTACTCAGACATTGACTTTGGATGAGTCGCTGGCCCGCTCCGAACGGGCGTATCCGCGATTCAGCACGATGCTGTTCAGCATCTTCGCAGCGGTTGGGCTATTACTCGCCGGCGCCGGGATTTATAGTGTCGTGTCGTATGTCGTAACGAGCCGGACACATGAATTCGGAATCCGCATGGCTCTCGGCGCACGTGGACGCGATGTGCTCCGGCTGGTGTTTGGAATGCTCATGCGGTTGATGCTCATGGGGATTGCAGCAGGCGTAGTGCTCACGTTTGTGCTCGGCCGGGTGATTTCCGGCTACATCATGGATTGGAATCTAAACGATCCGATTGCGTTCGGCTCGGTTATCGTGGTGCTGCTTGCGATCGGTTTGGCCGCTGGATGGTTGCCGTCGCGCCGCGCCAGTAGCATCGAACCGATGGCTGCATTGCGGCAGGAATAGAATTCGTGTAGATGCCCCGGTCTGGTTTCGCGCTGTCTGTCGCCTATCTGTTCGGCTTTGCTTTGGCGATAGCCGCTGTGGGGCAAGATGCTAAACAGGAACCAACTTCGCCGACTCTCAAGGCAGACGTTCGTGAAGTTCTGGTCCCGGTAGTGGTAACCGACAAGTCCGGCCACTATGTCGCGGACCTGGGCCGTGACGATTTTAGCGTCTTTGAGGACGGCGTCCCGCAGAAGATCGTCGCTTTTTCGAGATCATCGGTCTCCGCTTCGGTCGCGCAAGCCGCTGATGGTCCATCTCGCCGCGCACCGGCGGTTTCTCCGCGGGGCACAGT
>DATBEF010000125.1:0-7098 GCA_036269625.1 Bryobacteraceae bacterium
CGCATCGGCCTTGTATCTTCTCACCGGGCGCGACCCCGACGAGAATCAATCACACTCTAACCCGGAACTCTCCGCTGCCGCTTCAAAACCGGACTTTTCTACTTTGCAGAGAATAGGACATTTCTATTTTGCGTTGACAGAGCTTTGTCTCGAATGACCTCCCGCAATATTGTCCTGCTGGCCATAAGTATGACTTGCACGGCCGCGCCTACGGGAACGCCGTGCGGTACATGCCACCCCAGCGAGGACGCGCGATTTCTTGCATCTCCCATGGGGAGATCGCTCAGCACGCCAGACCCTCTTCCGGCCGGCCAGGTCAGGCACAAAGAGTCGGGCAGCGAAATTTCGATAGAGATGCGCAACGGTGAAATGGTCCATCGTCTTTCCGAGCGGGGGCTCACGGCCGAGTATGCGATCGCGTATCAGGTCGGTAGCGGTATTAAAGGGCGGACATATGTAGTCGATCTTGGGAACTACTTGCTCGAATCGCCGGCCTCCTGGTATCGGGATCACGGCTGGGGCATATCGCCAGGCTACGAAGGCATGCAGTTGATCGATTTCGATCGCCCAGTGACCGAGTTATGTCTGTTTTGTCATGCCGGAGAAGCGAAGTTCACGGATTCGGACAAACGACGGATCGCGCCGGGCAGTCTCAATGCCATCACCTGCGAACGATGCCACGGTAATGGCCGAGCCCACATGCGGCGTCCATCCCCGGACAATATTGTCAATCCAGACAAGCTAACACCAGAGGCCCGCAATAGCATCTGTGAACAATGCCACTTGGAGGGTGAGGCGCGGATTGTGAATCCGGGCAAGAACATGCAGGATTTCCATGCTGGTGAAAAATTAGAGGATACTCTGGCGACTTATCTTTTTCAGCAGGGCGGCAAGATCCATCCGGCCGTCAATCAATTTGAAGAGCTAGCAGCGAGTCGCTGCGTTCGAGGAAGCGGCGCCAGATTATGGTGTGGATCCTGTCACGACCCGCATGGAGCGCCCGTCCAGCGCTCACAACAGATTAAGGCGGTTTGCACCTCCTGCCACGAAAAGCTTTCGCCGATTGCCCACAGGTCGACGCCTAATGAATGCGTGACTTGCCACATGCCCGCAAGGTCGACGTCGAACATCGCGCATGTCGCGGTTACGGACCATAGAATTCATCGGCCAGGTGAGCCGCAACCGACTGGAGCCAATTCCGCCGATTCCGTGTTCGCCTGGCGCCAGCCCCCGGAGCAGTTCCGGCAACGCGATCTCGCTGTAGCCGAGCTGCAGATCGGCTCCCAACAGCATCGGACAGAAATTATTAAAGATGGCGTTCGGCTGCTGCAATCGCTTCCGGAAAAGCAACAGAACAACGATCCGGAAGCGCTTTCCCTGCTACAGAGTATCTACCTGACCACAAGCGCTCCGGCGAAGGCGTTCGCGCTAAGCGAATGGGCTGAGGCCTCTGAGCCAAATAGCGCAACATTTGCGCTGAACCTCGGGATCGCGCTGAAGCGGGCCGGCGATAAACCACGAGCCGAAAGGCAGTTCCAACGCGCCATCGAACTTGATCCGTCGATGATGCAGGCCTATGCCGAACTGGCAGTTTTATACGACGAGGAAGACCGCCCCGATGATGCTCGGAAGACCATTGATCGTTTTCTTGAGTGGAACCCGCAAAGCATTCAATTCCGACTGGCACATAGACCTTGAGAGACTATTTGAAAGCAAGCTTGAAAGACTGTAGAGCATTCATACCGACGGCCGTTTCCTGTGTCATCTTTGCTTGTATCTGATTGCGCAAGGCCATCTCACGGCGCGCAAGGCTTGAAAGGCCCAGCTTCTGATAGAGCATTCCCAAGCGGTAATGATTCTGTGGTGTCGGATCGAGACTGACACAGGCTTCCATTTGCACACGGGCCGCCGGCAGGCGTTGCGACCATTCGTATGCTCTGGCAAGTTCGCATCGGGCGATCACATTTTGAGCCGGCGCGCGTTCGAGGACAGCGATTGCGGTGCTGATCGTCGCCTTATCATCCTGTTCTCGCGCGACGCGCAGCCGGACGGCGCTGCAGGCGACCGCGTTCCAATTGCACAGCAGCGAAACGGCATCCTGCTGAGGAGGCGCCGAGGATTCAAGAAGCACCTGCGCCAGGCAGCTATAGGCGGAATCGAAATGTGGGTCGACGGAGATTGCGTCCTTGAACGCTGTGATTGCTTCATCCGCGAAACCGCTCGCGTAGTCCGCGATTCCAAGGAGAGTTCGGAGCTTCGCCGATTTGGGAAACAGACGCACGGATTGTTTCAACAGTTCTATGGCGGCGGGAAAAGACTGATGCTGAATCAATTCGAGAGCCAGGGCGACACGATAGGGCTCTTGATCCGGCGCAAGCGAAACTGCGGCTTGATAAGCGCCGGCGGCTGCCGCATAGTTTCCGCGTTTGTCCTCGATGTCTCCAACGATGGCTCGCGCCATTGGCGTATCGCCCGCCGAAGTGGCATGGCGAAGAGCATCTTCCAGGAGACCCGCTTGCATCTCGGAAACGGCAGTAGCCAAGAGGAGGCTCGCGTCATTCGGCGCCAAAGCGAGCGCGCCGCGCATTTCCCTGATAGCTACGGTAGGTTCTCCTAATCCGGATGCAATGGCCGCTTTCAAACGATGGAAAGCGATTCGCTGATTTATTTCCTGCGGTTCAGGCACGCCTGCAAGGGCACGCCGCGCTTCTGCGTAGCTTTTTGCTCTGGCGAAAACCACTGCCTTTTCGAGAGAAGGCTGCGCAAACAGACTGGCAGAAAACAACTCGAATACAACCGCCAACGCAACTATCGCCCGCAAAGCATTCGTATGATACCGTAGGGCGTTGCGTAAAGACGAATCGCATCACTTGGTGCGAGGCATCGGCCTAGTGGGCGCTACGTCCGCGAACATGCTGGAGATGATCGGAGTCGGTCCGTTCATCACAATCCCTCTTCTGCTTAGTAAAACGAATGGACCGCAGGCCATCCTAGGCTGGGTGCTCGGCGCAGTTGTAGCGCTATGCGACGGAATGGTATGGGCTGAGCTCGGCGCGTCCATGCCGGGCACGGGCGGGCCCTACGTTTATCTTTCGGAAGCTTACGGGCCGCAAGGACTGGGGCGCTTGATGAGCTTCCTTTTCATATGGGAGACAATATTTCTCGCTCCGCTGTCTATAGGGTCGGGCGCGATTGGTTTTGCACAATATGGAAAGTTTCTTTGGAAGGACATGTCCATGTCTCAGGAGAAGCTCCTGGCAATGGCGGTCTGCGTTCTGATTACGGTCTTGCTTTACAGGGACATTCGTTCCATCGGCCGTGTGTCGATAGCGATGTGGGCCATTGTCTTGGCAACGGTTGGCTGGATTGCGATCGCCGGCATCACACACTTCGATCCGCATCGAGCGTTCAACTTCCCTCCAGGGGCATTCGCTCCATCACGAAATTTCTTTTTTGGTCTGGGCGGCGCGACGCTGATCGCTATGTATGACTACGGCGGCTACAACAACGTCTGCTTCTTCGCAGGCGAAGTCCGTGAACCGGCGCGCGTGATTCCGCGATCGATTCTGATTTCGGTCGTCGCGGTAGCCGCGCTTTACTTGACGATGAACATCACCATCATCGGCGTTGTGCCTTGGCGTGAGGCAATGCACTCAACATCGATCGTTTCAGATTTCATTCAACGCATATATGGCGTGAGAGCCGCTCAGGTGGCGACGGCGCTGGTACTCTGGACTACGTTCGCGTCGGTGTTCGCGGTGCTTCTCGGCTATTCACGCGTCCCCTATGCGGCTGCGGTTGATGGGCGGTTCTTTCCTGTTTTCGGAAGGCTTCACCCGAAGAAGAACTTCCCAAGTTTTTCTGTCCTGTTTATCGGCATAGCGTCAGCAGTCGCATGCCTGTTCAATCTCGATGTACTGATCAACGCACTGATCGTCATCCAGGTGCTCATTCAGTTCATGGCGCAGGTGCTGGCCGTGACATTGATACGCCGTAACCGGCCCGACATCAAACAGCCTTTTCGGATGCCTCTCTACCCGGTGACCAGTATCCTGGCGTTTCTCGGCTGGCTGTACATTCTGATCGCAAGCGGTATTCCGTACATTCTGAGCGGTATTGGCTTGGCGATCCTGGGCTTACTCGCCTATTTGTGGCGCGCCCGTTCGCAGAGGGAATGGCCCTTCGATTCCGTTGAGGCCATCTCATGACCCAGGCCCGGGAAATGGACGTGCTGGTTGCCGGTGAGATATACATCGATTTGATCCTGAGCGGCTTTGACCAATGGCCGCAACTCGGGCAGGAGGCTTTCGCGACGGAATATCGTCGAGAGATCGGCGGCGGAACAGCCATTACGGCGTGCGGAATAGCGACACTCGGATCGCGGACAACGGTGCTTGCGGTTGCCGGACGCGAAGACGGCCTTGTACTCGCGCATCGGCTCGCCAGCTTTGGGGTGGACACGTCCCGTCTGCAATTCGAAACTGCGGAGCCAACGGGTTTTTCGGTCGTGGCTACGATGGAACGCGATCGCGCGTTCCTCACTTATCCCGGCGCTAACCGGATGTTCGATCAAGCTCTACGAGAAGCATCCCGCACCGGCCAGCTTGCCATTGCCCGCCATGTTCACCTTGCCTATCCACCGCGTCTTGACGATGCTGTTGGGCTGCTCAATGAAATTCGCTCGAATGGATGCACGATATCGCTCGATGTCGGGTGGCATGAAGAGTGGCTCAACGACCCGCGAGCCCTGGAATTGATCCAGCACGTCAATATCTTTTTCCCCAACGAAGCAGAGGCAAGTCGCCTCACCGGAAAAACGGATCCTGCCGCGATCTTAGAAGAGTTCCACAAAGCCGGCGCCGATTGCGTCGCTCTTAAGCTAGGACCGCAGGGAAGCGCGCTCCTATGGAGTGAGACAATCACCTTCGCGCCTCCGTGGCAAGTAACCCCTGTGGACACAACCGGAGCAGGCGATTCGTTCAATGCAGGCTTTCTCCATGCCTGGCTCACCGGTGAGACTCCTGGCAACTGCCTGTTGATGGCGAACATCTGTGGCGCTCTCTCGACCGAGTCCTATGGGGGTGTTGGCGGGTTTCCCTCCCGCGATCGTCTGCGCGGCGAGATGGACAGAAAGGGACAGTCATGAGCAAAGTGACAATCATTGGCGGAGGGGGTGTCCGAACTCCTCTGGTGATCTATGGACTGGCGCAGGCACGGCTCGGTATCAGCGAGCTTGTCTTATTCGATATCGACCAGGAACGGGCGGGGACAATTGCACGTTTGGGAGCCGAGGTGCTCCGCAGTTTCAATCAACCCTTTCAAATCCGCACATCCGCCGACCTACATGAAGCCGCGAATGGCGCTCGGTTCGTGTTGAACAGTGTGCGCGCGGGAGGTATGTCGGCTCGGGCGCGGGATGAACGGATCGCCATAGACAATGGCCTTGCAGGCCAAGAAACAACCGGACCGGGAGGTGCGGCAATGGCGCTGCGCACGTTGCCCGTAACACTTGCTCACGCCAGGATTATCGAGCAGGCGGCCCCGGAGGCATGGTTCATCAACTTCACCAACCCGGCGGGTCTAATCACGCAGGCCCTTACGCAAAACACCCGGCTGCGCGTAATCGGGATTTGCGATACACCGATAGAACTGTTCCACCGGATTGCCGAGGCGCTCGGTGAATCCTATAACGAAATGGCTTTTGATTATGCAGGCCTAAACCATCTTGGGTGGGTGCGCCACGTCTATGTGCGCGGAGTCGATGTGACCGAGCGCCTGCTGAAGGATGCTCGTCTCCTTCGGCAACTTTACCCGTCCGATCTCTTCGATCCGGAACTTATTCAAGCCTTGCGCTTGATACCGACCGAGTATCTTTTTTTTTATTACAGCCAGCGTAGGGCCTATCGGAATCAGCTCCGAGCGGGTGCGACTCGCGGTGAGGAACTGCAACGGCTTAACCAAGAGCTATTTAGCCAGTTGACGGGAGAGGAGAGCGGTGAAGCGCTGAAAACCTATCGCCGCTACCTGTCTCGCCGGAACGCCTCATATATGAAGCTGGAAGGCCAGGGCGGTTCTGCGCTCTCAACGCCGCAGAAGGAAGATGATCCGTTCGAGACAGCAACCGGGTACCACCGAATCGCCCTCGATGTCATGCGCGGGTTGACCTCGAAGGAGGTCAGGGAAGTAGTCTTGAACACTCCAAACAACGGCGCGATCGAAGATCTTGAGACCGACGATATTGTTGAGGTTCCCTGTGACCTGGATCAAGATGGGCCGCGGCCCCGGCGAACCGGCAAGCTTCCGGATTCGGTTCGCGGCCTTGTTCTGTCGGTGAAGGCCTACGAACGCACAATCATCAAGGCCGCGCTCTCTGGATCGGCCGCCATGGCGCGATTGGCTTTGCTCGAATATCCGATCGTTGGCGAATGGGAAATCGCGAAGGACATCGTCGGGAAACTCACCGAGAGTGATCCACAGTATCTCGGCTATCTGCGCTAACCGGGTGCGGAAGCCTGGGCCAGAATTCTTGCGAATCTGGCCTTTACAAATCTTGCCGGGAGTCACGGGGAAGAAGGCTCGATATTCTGTTACACTTCTCGTGAAAAAACCTGATACGCCCCTTGTGTTTGGCACGGTCCTGGTCCGGGAATTGGCAGCGTGACGGTCAGGGACAGCGTGGCGGCCAGGAACAGGGGGATGCCTCGGCAAGGAGCCGGAACGGCGGTCAGGGTCAAAGCGGACAAGGGCCACGTCCAGGATTCCAAAACGCGCAAATCCGATCTGCGGACAATAGCGATCATGCCCTGACGCAAGCAGCGGCGGACGCCTCTGCGCCCGATTTGAGTGCTGATGCGGATCCGGCGTTGCTGGTAAACGGCAGCACCAGCGGAGGCCTGGCGCAAGCAAGCGACGATGAATCCAGACGGCAGCGCATGATGAATGGCCCGGCCGGCGGAGGTCCGGGCGGTGAGGGTTTCGGCGGAGTGGGTTCCTCGCTAGCTATAGTTGAAGGTTGGTGCGGCGGTGGGGGTCGGTTCGTTAGAATCGATTCGCCAAAAACAACCCTTTGAAAGGACACCACCGCCGTGAAGAAACCGT
>DATBEF010000166.1:0-14861 GCA_036269625.1 Bryobacteraceae bacterium
CACCACAAACGCCATCGAAAGCCTGCATTCACAGATGCGGAAAAACATCGCCAGCCGCAAGATGTTCCCGCACGATGACGCCGTGATCAAAATCTTGTTCCTCAATATCCGCAACTTCTCGAATCGCTGGTCCCGCCGCCAGGGCTGGGATATAGTGATGAATCAGCTCGCCATGATGTTCGGTGATCGCCTCAAACCGGAAATCATTGACGGGGTGTAAGTAAAACGGCTCCACCGTTTACACAGTTTGCGTTACAGCCTCGGGGCCATATCTCTCCGTCCCCATTCGTCCCATTCGTCCCATTCGTCCCCATTCGTCCCCCATTCCATTCGTCATTCGTCCCAGAGTTCGTAGGACTAAACCTCTGTTCGTCAACGAAATCGGGTCAACTGCAAATTTCCTCGAAAGGGCCACATCTCTCCGTCCCCATTCGGACCCATTCGGACCCCCATTCGGACCCATTCGGACCCATAAAATGCGCGCCCATGCGCTACCTTGACACGCTAGAGGTCAGAGATTCGAGTTCTCTAGGGCCCACCACTTGGAATAACCCAAACGCAACAGAGTTATGAAAGACTGCGGCCGAAGCCGTCTTTGCCGTTGGAGGATTGCACGGTGAGCCATTTCGACTCTTCCTGTGAGACTAAAGCTTCCACTCGCTCGGCGAGCGACGCCTGCGCGTCGGCATCGGTGCGGTAGGGCCCCGCGCGCGCCAGGTATAAGAACTTCTCATGTTTGAGAGATTCGGCCGTGTTCCGGTAACTCGTCCAGTTCACGTTGTACTGATTGAGTTGCTGGATGCCCTCGGTAATAGCTATCAGAACGCCGAGCCCAGCCGCAATTGGTGAACCATAAGGGACGTGCGCCGTCGTCACCACCGGGATAACTGCCGCCGACGCAATCGTCAACAGCTTCAGAAACTTATATCGCCTCTGGTTGAGCGCGCTCTTGTGGGCGTACCAGGCAATCTGATCGTCTAGCCGCGCCAGAGTTATTTGCTCACCGGGCGCGGCTACAGTGGATTCGGGCATTACCGGCTCTTCGCGTTTCCCATTTTGGATTTGATAGCGGCCGCTTCCGCGAGGTCGGCTTTGGCACTGCCCCCGTCGCCCATCGATTGTTCCAGCTCGCCCCGATGCTGGTAGGCGATCTGCTCAATTGCAAGCGAGTTGGGATGCGCATCGATACAGGTCTTGAAGTCCGTCAGCGCCTCATTATCCTGCCCGCGCGCCAATTCCCATTCACCGCGGTCCAGATACGGCGCCGCCCAGTGCGGATCAAGGGTAATCACATGGGAAATGTCCGTGATCGCCTTCTCCGGTTTGCCGTTCCGCCACTCGCGTCTGGCCGCTTTTCGCAATTGAATTAATTGGGCCTGATCCAGTCCACTCGCAGGAGGTACGCTATTCTCCACGTCGGCGTTGACCTGCCCTTCGAGCGCAACTTGAGCGTTCGCAGTTTGGGCGGCAGTTGCCTGGGTGCTTGGGTTCTGCGTGGTTGCAGTCTTCGCAGAGTCCGGCTGAGGAGTTGGCGCCGAAGCCTTCTTGTGGAGCAGTGCCCACGCCCCGAACGCTATCACGACAATTGCGACCGCTGTTCCCGCTAGCATCATCGTTCTATTGTTCGAAGCAGGTTCTGGCGGCTTCACCCGCTCTGCATTGGGCAGGCCCGGGAGGGTTGGCGTCCGGGGCGCTTCCGGCGCAATCACCACGTTGGCCAGCCGCTCAACGGCCGAGTCGAAGCGGCCATCAAAGGCATCCAGCCACTGGAGATTGCGCAGGAAATAGGCCAATTGGTCCGGCGGCGATACATTGTCCAGCCGAACGGTGATGATCGAAAGGCCCTCGTGATCGGCGTTCTCCACCTCGCGCGCGATCTGCTTATCGGAATGCGAAGCCGCCGAAAGCAACAGCACCAGGGTCTTCGCCCCTTTGATCGCATGCATCACCGCCGTGGGCCAGTCGGTACCCGGCGGTATATCCCTTGGCGCCATCCAACACGCAATCCCTCGCGATTCGAGAGCGGAGCAAATGCGTTCGGCGGATGGAAGATCCGGTGATTTGTAGCTAATGAAAACCGTAGGCATGATCGCGTGTCACCCCCGCGTGCGCCGGTATCCTCCACCCACTAAGCCGAGGTCGACTATCGCGGCAATGAACAGACAGACCAACTGGAACGTGCCCATGGGCGCTCCAATGTTGTGGAAATAGGTGTAGACGATCAGGGTCAAAGGAAGGAAAATAAACCCCAGAATTGGGATTATCATTCCGTTAAAAACGTGTGTGAAGAAGTTCGTGAACAACCAGAGCAGCACAATTGCCAACCGTGGAAAGGATACGGCCAAAATTGCCAGTAAGCAGGGCATAGTTATAGGTCCTGACGACTACCTCCTGACTGTAGACTCTACCACCCACATCTTCTAAGAACACGCGCAAAACGGGCACGGCAGGGCCGCCCGAGTTCCTGATACTGTCTTGGCGGCACGCCGTGCCCTTTGCGCTCACTGACGCGACGCAAAGATCGGCACTCATTGCCAGTACTGCCAGTGATGGCCCAAGATTACGTAGGCGCAGAGGGCGCCATTGGTGACGGCGTGCATCCAAATGCAATCGGCAAGCGACTTGGAACGGACCATCCAGGCGTTATAAATGACGCCGGCCAGCAGCCCGACTTCCCAATAGGGGCCGTGCTCGGACGCAAACAAGATAGCGGTGATCCAGAATGACATGGGCCGGTACGTGCCAAGGGGTATTTTTTGGAAATCGCTGCTGATCAGCCAACGCATCAGCCAACCACGCCAGAAGAGCTCTTCGACAACGGGGACAATGACGACCGCCCGCACCGTTCGCCAGAACAGAAACGCAGGGTTCCGGAACAGGTCAGTCGGTACCGCGGGGGGCACTCTGCCCAGAATGGCGTTTGAAAACAGAGCCCCGTGGCGATAACCGGGGATCAGCGCCTCTGGGGCAATCCAGAGCCCAAAAACCGCGATTCCGATCAAAGTGCTAAGCACCAGGAACCGGGGGCGCAAGGAAATATCGCGCGGGAAGCACGCCAGGCACGCCGCCCCGGCCAGCGCTACCCATACCGCCGAACCCCATGCTGGGGACAACGGCAGCCCGGGAAAAACAAACAGGCAAATTAGAAAGAAGATAAATGGCGCGGCGTAGGATGCGGACGGATACTCAACGCGCCATCTTGACGGGCCCGGCGGAGAAATCACTCGCTTTATCAGCCGATCTGGCTGACCAACGTTCGGATCTTATTCTGTTCTTGCGGTTGCGATGACATCTGCAGGGCCTTCTGCGCCTCTTCTTTGGCTTGTTGCTTATCTCCCTGCTTCAGAAGCGCCATCGCAAGATGATAGCGGAAGGTTGCGTTTTTCGGATCGTCCTCCACCACTTGCTTGAAGATGCGAATGGCCTCTGAATTCAAGTTCTTCTTGTAATAAACATAGCCCAGCGTATCCGAAATGTTCGGGTTATTGGGCATTCTCTTCTTCGCATGTTCGGCCAGTGTCATCGCCTGGTCGAGATTATCGCCGGATTCCGCCGCCAGAAAAGCTAAATTATTCAGCGCCATCGTATTTTCGGGATCGACGCCAAGAACGCGATTGTACATATCGCGCGCTTCCTTTTCGCGGCCCAAAAATTCCAGGAGCATACCCCGATTTAAGAAGGCTGTGGCATTCTTGCTGTCGGCGGAGCCGGCCTGTTCGAATGAAGCGAGCGCGGCGTCATACTGTCCGAGCTCCCGCTGTATGATCCCCAACCGGGTCCAGATATCGGCCGAGTTCGTCGTCGTTTTTAGGATTTCCTTATAGTTATCGCCTGCCCGCGCCAGCAAACCCTTGACCCGCCCGGCGTCTTGATGTTCCTTCTGAGCGGCCGTGACCTCAAAATTGGCTAACGCGAATCGGTAGCCCAGTATCTTCGGATTCTGATCCACTAACTGTTGGACTGCCTGCACCGCCTGGTCTGGCTTCCCAATTTCCATCTCGATACTTTGCAGACCAAGGAATCCTCGCGCGTCCTTTGCGGCCCAGACTGCTTCAAGCTGATCCTTGGCCTTGGGATAGTCCTTCTGCATCAGGTACACGTTCGCCAGTTCCATGTGCGCGTCGGTCATCTTCGGGTACTTCGCGACCAGTTGAAGCAGTTCTGGCTGCGCTTGGTCAATCTGATTGATGCCGATCAAAGCGCGGTCGCGCACGAGCCGGGCATCGGGGTTCTGCGGTTCGGCATTCAGGATAATGTCGGTCTGCTCCAGCGCCTTCGCATGCTGTTTTCGGTCTTCGAGGATGCGGCCGATCACCAGGTGCGCCGCCATCATGTTCGGCTGAATGTGCACCGCCTCCTGAGCTTCGGTCATCGACTTGTCTCGGTCGCCCAACTCAAAATACGCACGCGCCAGATCCATGCGCAATATCGCATTCTTCCCGTTGTTCTGGACCAGCTTCTGCAGTTCCCCGAGCGATTTCGTCACGTCCGCTCCGCGCCCGGTCTCGAGCAGCAGCGACGCATATAGCTCGTTGCTGGTGCTGTCCTTGGGATTCTTCTCCACCAGTTCCTTCGACAACTGCAATGCATCGGACGAACGTCCAAGGGCCGAGTATGTGCCCACAATCCGCTGCTGGTAATGCAGCGCGTTCTTCGAGTCTTCCTTGACACCCGCCTGATATTGCTCCAGCGCTTTGTCGAACTTGCGGCCTCGGAAATAAAAGTCGCCCAGCATCTCGCGGGCGGCCGAAAAATGCGCCTTGTCGTCCAGCACCTTTTTCATCACCGCTTCGGCCTCATCGGGGCGGTTGTGCACAGACAAGAAATTCGCGAGATTATTGATCGCCACAGCATTCGTAGGATCGTTTGCCGCCCTTTGCCGTAGCACCACCTCCGCCTTCACCGGATCGTTATTGTGCATGTCCAGCAGGTAAAGCAAGTCATAAGCCGGCCCCCAAGTTTTGTCATGCGCCGCCATGTCTTGAAGGAGTTTCTGCGCCTCTGGGGCATGGCCCAGCGCCGAAAGCGTTTCCGCGTACCAACCCACAACGTCCCGCGAATAAGGATGAATCGTATTCGCCCGTTCAAACTGGACCAGAGCTTTTTCCTTATCGTCGTCGGCCAGATCCAACATGCCTTGCAGCCGAATGCCGTTGAAAGAATTGGGATCTTTCTTGAGAATCTTCGACGTCAGGTCCCGAATGTCCGGCAGAAGATTTCTCAACTTCTTCGGATAAGCCGAGTACGCCGCGAGATAGATCTCGGCAAGTTTAGTCTCGGCGTCACTGTTGCCCGGCTGTAAGTCCGCCGCCCTGCGTAGGAACTTCGCTGCCTCGACCGGCTGGTTCTCGTCCAGCAGGTTCAAGCCTTCGCGATAGTAAGCTTCCCCGAACGTCTTGTCTTTTGTGATCGCCTTGCGGTAGAGGATCGAGGCTTCTTTATATCTCTTATTCGCGTGATATTTGTTCGCCGCCTCCAATAGCCTCTGAGGGCTCTGGTTACACCCCGTTAACATCAACAAGGCGACAATCTGACCGCAAACTATCAGGTACTTCATACCATTTTGAATTGTAAGGGTATTGCAACTCCAGTACAAGGTAGAGTAACGGCCCGGAGTATGGGACATTTCTTAATCGAATGAAGTATGGAATACGCATCTGCTCCGTTGGTGAGCGAATTTTAATTTTCCGGGCTCTCCCTCGCGTGCGTCTATCTCTGCAGAATCGGGGCGATTACGCGGTCTCTGATGCCGCCCCCACTTATACTGAAGACAGAAAATCGAAAGGACACGTAGATTGCCCTTTGTTCCGCTTCCCGCGTGGCTGGACATCAGCCTGTGGGATATTTTTCAGAATTTAAGACCAGTTCCACTTGCCGTAATTGCTCTGCTGCTCTTGTTTTCGCTGCTCTCCTGGACTATCGTCTTCTCCAAAGGAAGCGTATTCAGCCGCGCCCGCCGGGAGAACCGGGCGTTTATCCGCGCTTTTCGCAAGGCAAATAATTTGCAAGCAGTCGCCCTCGCCAGCGAACAATACGCCTCCGCACCGCTCGTAGCCGTGTTCGATTTCGGTTATGGCGAAGTCGAACGGCAGATCAAACAGCGTGGCGCGCTTATCAACAAGCCCGCCATTGAACGCAGCTTGCAGCTCGGCATAAGCGAGGAAATCACCAAACTCGAGCAGAATATGAACTGGCTCGCGACCGTGGCGTCCGTCTCGCCATTCATCGGCCTGTTCGGCACGGTGTGGGGCATCATCGATGCCTTTCAGGGGCTGGGTAACGCCGGCAGCGCCAGCTTACGGGCGGTTGCGCCCGGGATTTCGGAAGCTTTGGTGACCACCGCGGTCGGATTGGCGGCCGCTATTCCCGCTGCCATCTTCTATAACATCTACGGGACTCGTATAAAGGAAATGGGCACTCGCATGGAAGATTTCGCGATCGAGTTCCAGAACCTCGCGGAGCGCGATTTCGGCGGATAAGACACGAACATGGCGTTCTCATTCAATAGTGGTGGAGGAGGCGGGCATCGCGGACGCCGGTTCGCTTCCTCGTATCTAAACGCCGAGATCAATATCGTGCCCCTGGTGGACGTAGTATTGGTGCTGCTCATCATCTTCATGATCACTGCGAACGTGATGGAGTTCGGCCTGGATATTCAGGTCCCGAGGGTCAGGCAGGTGAAGAATACAACTCAGGAATTGCCTGTTGTTAGCATCGACAAAAAAGGCGAGTCGTATCTGAACGAGAAGCCGGTGAACATTTACCTTTTGGCCGACCGTATCCACGAGCGGTTTCACAACGCGACCGCTGTGTACGTCCGGGCTGACAGCCAAACGCCATGGGATCCCATCGCGCAAGTTGTCTCGGTGCTCGGCGAGGCCAAGTTCGAGGTGAAGATGGTCACCGCGCCCATCGACTCAGCAACTCGCGGACGGCGGTAATCATGGCTGCTCAGGTTGACATCCTCGACGAGCGTGACCCGGTGGGCTTAGGGCTAATCGGCGCCCTCTCCATTCACTTGCTGCTCGCGGCCATGGCCCTTGGCTACTGGTATTGGATGGCCCAGCCGCGGCAGAACCTCGGCGATCAGAACGCCGGCGGGGCAGCATACTCGGTGTCCGCGGTCAAATCCATTCCCATCCCGCAAAGGGAGGCCCTAAAGAATCCCGTCGCGAACGATTCGCAATCGAACGTGCCCTCAGCGCCCGCTCCTAAAGAAGTCCCCAAAACGCCGATCCCCGATAAGAACGCAATCGAAATTCCCGACAAAATCATTCCCAAGAAGACGCAGCCCAAGCCTCAGAATCAGCAGCGCTACGTCCCGCCGGCGCCCGACAACCAGGTTTATAGCCGGTCCCGGCAAGCGGTCGCGAGCCCAATGTATGGCGGCCCGCCGGGTTCAGGGCAGATCGGCGTTGGCCCCAATACGCCGCTCGGAGCAAATAACCTCGGCTGGTACGCCGAAAACGTGCGCCAGCGGTTGGCCCAAAACTGGCGAACCAATGGACTCGGGAACGTCGGCGCTCCCACCATCATCAACTTCACGATTCTCCGGGACGGCACGATCAGAGATGTCAAGCTGTTTCAGGGCAGCGGCAACCCGACCGTCGATAATACCGCTCTGCGCGCCGTCTACGATTCCAATCCCCTGCCCCCGCTCCCACCGCAGGTAACGGGAAACTCACTACCAGCTCAATTTACATTTCAATTACGCTGATGCGCTATATCACTCCCTTATTTTTACTCCTAGGACTCTGTTACTGGCTCTCCGCCCGGCCGCAGAATACACAGATTCAGGGCTACATTCCAGCTCACCCCGGTAAGCCGAATATTGCCGTCCCCGACTTTCGCGCAGCGGGCGCGGCAACGCCTCTGATGGCAACCTTCAACAGTACTGTGCAGAGCGATCTGGAAGGGTCTCCGCTGGTCAACTTCGTCCCGAAGACGCTTTACCCTCTGCAGATTCCGCAGCAGCCTCGCGATCTGATTGCAGGAGCCGCACCTACGGGTGTTCCGCAGAATCCGCAGGGCAATCGGCTCACCGACTGGAGCCTGCCCCCGGCGAATGCCAATAACCTCGGCATCGGCTATGGAGCAGTCGACAATAACCAGTTTGTCGCGTTTGGCTGGTTTTACAGCACGTCGCCGAATATTCCTTCCTTACCGCAAGCCCAGGCGTTCGGAAAGGTCTACACGGCCTCGCTCGACACCGCCGGAGCAACTGATGCCGGCCATCGCTACGCCGCCGATATCCTGGCACTCTTCGGCGGCAAGAGCCTGGTCGGCACCAAGATTGTTTTCGTCTCCGACCGCTCCGGTGCAAAAGAAATCTGGGTGATGAATTACGATGGCACGGGGCAGCGTCAACTTACGCATTACGGAAATATCAGCAGCTATCCCTCGGCGGCGCCGGACGGCCGGGTCATCGCGTTCACCAGTTGGGTTGGCGGTTATCCCGCCATCTTTCTGTTCTCGCTCGACAGCGGACGAAAGCTGCCCTTCTATAATCAACGCGCATCCATGAACGCCTTCGTTAGCTTCACTCCCGATTCGAAACGAGTAGTGTTTTCCTCCACCGCCGGCGGCGGCGCGGCTCAACTCTACACGGCCAATATCGATGGAAGCGGCTTCCACCGTCTGACCGATACCGGAGCCATTGAAGTTGAGCCGAAAATCAATCCCAAGACCGGGAACGATCTGGTCGACGTATCTGGACGCGGGGGCCCGTTGCCGCAGATCTATCACATGAACATGGAAGGGGCGGACGCGACACGCCTGACGCCCGGCACCGGCGAGGCCACCAATCCATCCTGGAGCCCGGATGGCGACCATCTCGCTTTCGCTTGGACCAAGGGCTACGAACCTGGTAACTACAACATTTTCGTCATGGACGTCTCGTCTCAACAGGTTGTTCAACTAACTTCAAATGAAGGCCGAAACGAGAACCCAAGCTGGGCGCCCGATGGAGCGCATCTGGTCTATGCTTCCAAGCGGGGCCGGCAATCGCAAATTTGGGGCATGAACGCCGATGGCACCGGCAAACATCCGCTGACGTCGGTAGGAAATAATGAGAAACCCGTGTGGGTAAATGCGGAACAATAATTAAGTAAAAAAAATACAATATGAGAGCAATCAAGGAGGGAATTGAAAAGTAATGAGAAATCGCAAGGCAGCGCTAGGCCTTATCGCAGGAACCATGTTGATCTTCGCGGCAGGGTGTCACCACAAGACTCCGCCGCCCCCGCCGCCCCCGCCACCACCGACGACAACTGCACCCGCACCGGCCGGCGCACCAACCATCAACTACTTCAATGCGGAACCGACGCTGCTCAACGCAGGACAGCCGTCCACTTTACGCTGGTCCGTCAGTGGTGCGACCGATATTTCCATCGATAATGGCATCGGGCAGGTAAGTCCAAACGGCCGCCGCGCCGTCTATCCTACCGCGACCACCACTTATACGCTGACCGCCAGCGCTGCTGGAGGCACTCCAGCGACCGGAACGGCGACCGTGACCATCAGTGCGCCGCCTCCGCCCACGGCTATCGAGAGGCCACCGACGCAATCCTCCGCTGAAGCCCTGGCCAGTCAAGTCCAGGACCTTCACTTTGATTACGACAAGAGCGATATTCGCCCTGAAGACCAGACCCTTCTTGTTGCCGACGCCAATGCTCTGAAGACCATCCTTGCCAGCGATCCTAACTTCATCGTAACGATCGAAGGCCACTGCGACGAGCGCGGTTCCGCCGAGTACAACATCGGATTGGGAGACCGCCGCGCCAGTGCAACCAAAGAGGCGCTGGTTTCGATGGGGGTTGCGGGCGATAAATTGAAGACGGTTAGCTACGGCAAGGAACGCCCGCTGTGCACCGACGCCGATGAGGCGTGTTACGCACGCAACCGCCGTGCTCACTTTTCGCCCGGCCAGTAGCCGACTCGCGCTAGTTCGGGGGGCGGTAGCCTGTTTCGGCTGCCGCCCCGCGAGACTTTGGATATTTAGGGACCCGAAATTGAAACGGCGCCGGAAACATAGCGCCCTAAATTGGGACGATGGTGTTCCGAACCGCCTCCCTATCGGATGTTCAGCGGCGCCGGTATTGGGCCGGGAAAGTGGATGCAAGCCACAGACAAGAAGCTCCGCGGTCTGTGTGCTACGGCGCGAATTTTGACCGCAGTCCTAACATTATTCTCGACATCTAAGATTACACTTTCAAGCCCGCCCGTTGTCGGCCTTCGGCAACTCAATCGGCACGAAGAGCATGGATCGGATCGACGTTCGCGGCGCGGAGGGCTGGCGCGAAAGATGCGGCCAGCGTCACTGCCAAAAGCACGACGATAACCAACCCGGCAGTTGCCGGGTCGAAGCGGAAGATATCGCTCAATTCGGACCTGGCGAGTCGAACTGCAAAGAACAGCAATATGGCGCCTGACACCAGGCCGGCTAGCAACAGTCTCACGGCCTCGTTTAGCACCATATAGATCACTAGATTGCGGTTGGCGCCCAATGCCATGCGCAAACCGATTTCGCCGGTCCGTTGCGTCACGCTTGCCGAGATTAGTCCATACAGCCCTAACGCGCTGAGAATAAGCGCGGTCGCACCAAAGAAGTTGCTTAATAGGCCGATCAGTTCCTCGCTGCCGAGCGCCGCGTCCATCTGCTCGCGTAGCGTCACGAAGGTGACTAGCGGCACCGTGGGCGCGATCTCGGCAAGAGTACTCCGGAAGCCGTCAATCGCTACCTTCTTCGTATCCGAATTGATCAGGAAGACCAGGTTGCCAATGCGCTTGTCCATCCGCTCCAGCGATACGGGGAAGTAAATCGTTGGTGGCGGCCCCTGACGTACATCTGAGAATTTTGCGTTTTCAGCAATGCCTACCACACGGCATGTAGTACCGCCCGGAAACTCCTGCTCATCCCTGGTTCTCACGTAGCGGTTCAACGCTTCCTGGTGCGGAAACATCAGTTGCGCCGCCGATGTATTAAGGACGCAGACATTCAAGGACTTGTCGGACCAGGTAAAGCCTCGGCCTGCGCTCAACGCCACGTGCATGGCTTCGAAATAGCCAGGCGTAACGTCATCGAAGGCCAGGTCCATCTGCTGGTTTGCCCTTTCGCCATTGCGCACTGGCTCAAAGCGGGAATTGACGTGTTCGCCGGTCAGGGGCGTTCGCGATACCGCTGCGGCCCCGCGCACGCCAGGCATCTGCTCCAAGCGTTCTAGCATGCGTTGGTACAGGCGCAGGTGTTGCTCTCCTTCCGTGCGCAGCATAACCAAGGGAGAATTCTGGATCGTTACGTGGTCAACATCGAACCCCGTCTTGCCACTACGTACGGACAATATACTTTCAGAGAGCAACGCCGCCAAAGTTGCAAGCACCAGTGATATCGCCACCTGTACTGGCACGAATGCCCGGCCAGCGATGCGGCGGCTGCCTCCGAGACTGGTTCGCGACTTCAATAAGTCGCCGGGGTCAGCATGGGCCGCGCGCCAGGCGGGCACGACGCCAAAAGCCAAAGTAGTTAACACCGTGAGCCCCGCCGCGAAATAAAGCATGGTTATATCCGGCTTTACTTCCATTGGTTCGCCCATCATCGGATCACGGAAGAAATGCAACAGCCATGCGGACGCGTGCCATGCCAGAAAGGCGCCTATGATGCTGCCCGCCGATGCGAGCATCAGACTCTCGATCAAATACAGCCGAATGAGCCGCAGCACAGGTCCACCCAATGCCGCCCGCACCGCGAATTCGCGTCGGCGCATATAGACCTTGGACATCATGAGGCCGCCCACATTCACACAGCACAGCAGCAGCACGACTCCCACCAGACCCTGCATCAGCACCAATGGCCTGCCGTAAGTCCGCGTAATGTAGTTGGGAAATCCGTTCTGTGCCGTCTCCACGCGCACATAGCTATCCTGTTCGTAGCCATTGCGCCGGGCTGACATAGGTAGGAAGCGGTCGATGAAGCTGCGGCGCATCCCGTCCAGTTCTGCGCGGGCCTCGCCGACACCGATGTCCTCTCGCAACCGGCCTAGGACTTCGACCGGCCACGTGGAATCGGGCGCCGCCAAGTAATCGCGCTTCAGTGCCGCCGGACCGAAGAACATCGGCAGATACATTTTCACGTCTGTGCCGGCCCACGGACCTTTAAAGCCTTTCGGAGCCACTCCTACCACGGTCACGGGAACGTCGGAAATCCGAATCCGTTTGCCTATGATGGAGTTGTCCGCGCCATAGCGACCTGCCCAAAACCCATAGCCCAGGACGACTGGCCATCCTTGCGCGGGGCCATTTCTGACATCGTCGTATCGGGCGAGCATACGTCCCATGTAGGGGTTCACCGGCAACACTTCGAATGCATTGCCCGATACGTATGCGCACGTGTAGCGGCGAAGTGCGCCTTCGCTGTCTTGCATGGTAACGGTGTCCAACGTCCATGCCGCAATGCCGCTGAACGAGCGCAGCTCTTGTTGCGCGGCGCGAAACATTGGATAGGTCAAGCGAGTGTATTTGAATCCAGAGTGGTCTGCCCGGCTGGCAAATCCCAGGAGCATCAATTGCCTCGGCTCATAGGTCGGAAGGCTCTTCAGAACAAGACCGTAGAGAAAGCTGAAGATGGCAGTGTTCACGCCAATGCCCAGCGCCAGTGTCAGCGCTGCCGTCGCGAAAAAGACCGGAGTTCTTCGTAGGCTTCTGCCCGCCGCCACAAAATCGCGCAATAACAGTTCGAGTCTTCCGAGAAAGTCTTGCTCTCGCACCGTCTCGAGTGCCGCCGTGCTGCTGCCCGCGTCCGCCGCCGCGCGACGCCTGGCCTCCTCAGGCGTCACTCCGCGCTCCAGGTAATCGTCCTCCGCCATTTGACGATGCGCCTGCATTTCGAGCAGACGGTCTGCATCGCTCCGACGCCAAAAGAATCGTAAGCTCTTCATACCCGCGGTCTCCCCGGAGTCGCGATGACATCCAGTAGGCGGCGCTCCGTTAGCCGTTCACATTGGCCAATCGTTCTCACCCTCTCGCGCAGGCGCGGCAGCTTCGTCAAGCGGTCATGTTCGTATCCGAATGGTAGCTTATCAACCTGTAGACACACTATCATTCCATGCTACTCTTTTAGATCTTGGGCTTACCAGGGATGAAGAATAAGCGCCTCGATCTGCTGCAGGGAACACTCGACATGATGGTGTTACAGACTCTGATGGTTAGTAAGGCTAATGGCTACGAAATTGCCGAATCAATCGAGCGGCTGTCCGATTCTGTCCATGCAGTCGATCATGGCTCGTTATATCCGGCCCTTCATCGCCTCGAAAAAGCGAAGCTCATTGCCGGAAGCTGGGAAACTTTATCAACGAATCGCCGCGCACGGTTCTACGGCTTACCGCCCTTGGCTGTAAACAGCTGGTTGCCGAACGTGCGAATTGGAAGATGATGGTGGGAGCCGTCACACAGGTGATGGGATTAGCTTGACCTCATTCCCGTTTATCTGGTCGGTGTGATTTGCACTTCGCGACGATCAACGTCGTTCAAGCTTTGGAGACTGTTATGTTTCTTGGGTCAACGGGGTCATTCCTGGGTACTGTTGGTGGCTTGTAGTTCTTGCCGTAAATCGGCAGGCGACCGCGCGTCGTGTATGGCGGAAGTTCGATTGGCCTGAATCGAACCGTTGACGGGGTGACCGGAATCGCGGATCGTAACGACGTGGTGGCAAAATAAATCGCATGGAGGGGACGAAGATGCCAGAGCAGTCAGGAATCCTTGCTGACGATCCGTTCCGTGGCCGGCATCCGACCAGTCACGAACAGATGACCGGACTGCCCTGGGATGCGTCGTACCATGACGGCCCTGCGCCATGGGATATCGGCGGGCCGCAGCCGGCGATCGTACGTTTGGCATCCGAAGGCGGATTGGCCGGACCCGTGCTCGATGCGGGCTGCGGGACCGGCGAGAATGCTCTTCACATCGCCTCGCTGGGATTGTCGGTTCTAGGTGTTGACGTGGCTGAGACGGCACTGGCGCTGGCCCGAGAGAAAGCTCGAGACCGTGGGATTGATGCCGAATTCGCTACGGCTGACGCATTCCATCTGGAACGTTTGCAGTGCAGGTTTCAGACGGTGCTGGACTGCGGGCTGTTCCACACCTTCAACGCCGACGAGCGATCAAGATATGTGGCGAGTCTGGCGTCGGTGACCGAACAACATGGAACCCTGTATGTGTTGTGCTTTAGTGATTATGGTCGTGATATTGGCCCGCATCCTATCAGTCAGGACCAGTTAAGAGCGGCATTCAGCGCCGGGAACGGATGGAATGTCGCCATCGTCAAACCGGCACGGATTCAGACGAGATACCACGACCATGGCGCGCCAGCCTGGCTTGCAACAGTCAAACGAATCCATGCTGCGACAGCTCAATAAAGTGCATAATCGTAAACGCAGAAGGGCGAAACCAATAAGCCGAGGAATGATGAACATCCTATTGCAATTCAGATCACTGTCCAAATCCCTGTCATCGTTCGAAAAAATCCTGTCGCCGGTTGCTATTCTTTTCGCCGTCGTAATCGCCCCGGCCGGCGCGGCTGCGCAAACGATCTCACCTCGATCGTGTGATCTCTACGCATCCGGGACTCCCTGCGTCGCTGCCTTCAGCACCACGCGCGCCTTGTACCGCGCATACACCGGCCCGCTTTACCAGGTCACGCGGCAGTCGGACAAAACTCACACCGACATCGGCCTCCTGCGCGACGGCTACGCCAACGCCGTAACGCAGGACAAATTCTGCGCCAACACTTCCTGCACCATCACCAAGCTCTACGATCAGTCACCCAATCACAACGACCTCACGCCCGCGCCTCCCGGTGGCGCAGCACA
>DATBEF010000194.1:0-12007 GCA_036269625.1 Bryobacteraceae bacterium
GTGAATAAGTGCCTTATACACAACACTCTGACGCACGAGGCGGAGATTGTAGTGGAACTGGCGGACCAGGAGGTAGAGGGGCGGTAGGAATGGGCAATCCTTGGAACTACTGCTCGGGCCACATAAACTTGGCGCGGATCTCGGTCCCAGCGCCTGGCTTCGAGTCGAGCACAAGATGTATGCCCACCAGTTCGGCTCTCTCGCGCATGCTGACCAATCCCAACCCGGTTTGGAAGCGCGGGGCATCAGGATCGAAACCGGGACCGTCGTCATGGATCGTGAGACGTAATTCGTCACGAGTTTCTAAGAGTGTGACAGTGGTGGCCGCGCCAGGAGCGTGTTTGGCGGAGTTGCGCAAGGCCTCCTGAGCGATGCGGTAGAGCGCACTCGCAACGGGCAGCGGCACCGGGCGGGATAATCGATCACCGATAAAGCTGAAATCACCGTAGGAGAAGTCATATTCCGCGACAATGTCTCGCAGAGCTGGCTCCAGCCCAAGGTCTTCGAGAATGCTTGGGTGCAGGCGATGGCTGAGGGAACGTACCTCTTTAGAGCTCTTGTCTACCTGAAGTGTCAGGCGGTCCAGGCGTGCCGCGACTTCATCGGGGTCATCGGGCATATGCTGCCGAAGCCGGCTCAGTTCGATCTGAAGGAAAGCTAGTTGCTGGGCCACGTGGTCATGCAGGTCCCGCCCGATGCGGCGGCGCTCTTGTTCCTGAGTAATGGCAACGCGCTGCATCAGGCGACGCCGCTCGGCATCGACGCGTTTGCGCTCCTCGATCTCTCGATGGAGTACGGCGTTCGATGCAGAAAGTTCAGCGGTTCGTTCTGCAACCAGGTTCTCCAGTGCCGAATGACTTTGTGAAATCTCCCATCCGGCCGAGGCGAAAGCGGATAGTCTGGTCAGAAGGCGCACATCTTCGCAGTCAAACTTTCGCTCGAACTGGTGCATGACGGCCCACACCGTGCCGATCGGTTTTGCGTTGTGGTGGAAGGGCACCAGGAGGACTTCCACGAAGCGCGGATCGCGGGGTGCGGCGGGAAATAAACGGTCGACCAGGTACATCAACTTCGGCGCGTTGTCATCGATACAGACTCCGCAAGGACTGGCAGAGCGAGGCATCGTTTGGTTCCGCTCAGCCACGAAGAGACCGGCGAGCGCTACCCAGCGAAATAGCTCGTCGCCATTCTGGGTTTCGAGAAGGCTGATACCGGCGGTATCGGCCCTGCACCAAACCACTGCGGTTTCGACGAGCTTCTGAAGGATATTTCGCGGATTTTCGGCAAGCTCTGTCGCCAGGATCGCAAGGGCCCTGTTCTCGGCTTCGAAGTTTGGCGGGCGGGACGGTCGAGCGGCGAGTTCAGTGAAGATGTCGATATCCTCAAGGGCCACTAAAGCGTCCTTCGGGCGCGATTGCGGTTCGAGGCGCGATTCTGGCGAAATCATAAATTTTCCGAGCTGGAAAGCCCGGGCGTAACTTGTATTTTAATTATTTTATGGTAAAGATGCGCAGGCTAGCGCAGGACTGACCAAGCGAGCCCATCCGGTTGAGGACCGGCATCGATTCGTCCAGAGATTTCGAGGGTTTTGAGGTCGATAACAGCGACGTAGTTGCCGCCGGTAACGGCCACGTAAGCGCGAGACCCATCCGGTTGCATCTGGATTCCAGCAGCTCCCCCGTGCCCGAGGTCGAGCCGCTTGATTTCTTTATGGTCGGCGGAATCGAGGATGGTGAGGACGGAGCTACTCAGGCACGAAATAAAGGCGAGCTTCCCATCGGGCGTGAACTTCAAACGATTGGCGCCGGAAACGTTCGCCTGCACTGTATCGGTCACTTTCTTTTCAGAGAGATCGATGATGGAGATGGTGCCGTCCTGGGCATTCGCGGTCCAGAGTTGTTCGCCATCGGGGGTGAGGTCGAAGCCTTCGTCGCCTCTACCAACCGGAACGACCGTTTCGTTCCAGTCGCCTCCGGGCGGTCCCATTGGACCTCTACCACCGAGAGGCGGCATGGGGCCTGCCCCTGGAGGCGGCATGGGCGGCCCTCCTTGACGACCGCCTGGGCCGGAGGGTGCGGGCCGGGCAATTTTCTCAATGATGCTAACGGTTCCAGAACTGACATTTGTTGTGAAGATCCGCTTCAGATCCTCAGAGACGAAGATCATATGGGTTCTGTTTTGTCCGGTCCCGAGAATCCAATCGACAGCTTTCTTCGCGGGGTCATAACGTCCGATTGCCTTTGCGCCTTCGGCGGTGAACCAGACCTTCCCATCCATGAAAGTCAGGCCATGCGGGCCGCGCATGGGACCAAGATCGATTGATGTTAAAGCTTTCTGATGGACCAGATCGATAAGGGCGAGCGTGTTGTAAGCGCCACCTCCGTAGTTGGAGACATAGGCGAACTTTCCGTCAGACGACGCGATGACTTCGTGAGGGTCCTCCCCGACGGGCGCTTTAGCGATCACCTTCAAGTTGGATGGATCCACGATAGCGATCGTGTGGTCGCCCTTCGATAGCACGAGCAAAGCTTCGTGAGGCGTACTCGCGGCATAAATAAAATTCGAGCCAAGCGAAACGAGAAAGGGGACGAGGAGACGCGCTCTCATGACCAAATATTAGATCATGTCGCCGCGGTATATTTTTTGCGTGAGTGTTAGCGCCCGAGGGTGATGGCGATTTCGAGTTGGTTCCGCATCGTGCCAACCGTCGGGCCCGCGAAGGTAGAATCCAGCCACCTGGTGTAACGGATTTCGGGCGCCGATTTGATGCCGAAATCATCTTTAAAAACAATTCCCGTGCCGATGGTGACACCACCGGTGGCTTTTCGGACCCGTATATCGCTCGCCGGTGCGCAACAGAAATAGCCGTTCGTGTCGACAGCCGTCTCGTGGACGTCAACCGACGACGCGTAGCGGAGCGCGCCGCCAAGCTCATAGAATGAGTAACGGCTCCAGCGGAACTTAGAGCCCGTATAGCGGACCAGCACAGGAAAATCGAACATGCGGGCGCGAGTCCGTTCGACATAGAGCGTACCGGCGGCGTCGTTGAGCGAGTTACTCCTGTCGTAGCCGCCGAAGTAATATGCGCCCCCAACGTTCAGCCAGTAATTATGGAGAAGGTGGAGGTTGATATTGAGGCCGCCGCCCGCTTCGCCGTTCGCTACCGTAGTCGAGATGATTTGGCCGGTGGTGGAATTGATGCTGGTTGAGCCAGTGAAGAGCTTGAGCGGCGAAAAATTTGCAGACAGACCCACCCAGACCCGCGGCAAGGTCTGTTCGTAGATCTCAGGGACAGATGACGAACTGGACGAGCTTAAAGGAGTGCTGGTTTGCTGAGCCTGAGCCCAGAGTGCCGGCGAGGTCACAAACAGCGCGCTGGATGCAGCTAGGAAACCAGTAAACCTCCAAAATCTCGTCCGGACTTCCTTCATTGCGATCCGATCTCCTTTTGCGCTTCTACTAGTGCACCCTGTGCATCTCTTAAACTCTACTAGAGTCCCGTTCCTGTTAGCAGACGGGGATGAGATGGGTTACGTTGCAAGGTTTCCGGGTGCGACTAGTAAATGGTTCCGAGATCGTGGGTGTGGCTGCGCGTCAGTTTGAGTTCGCATTGCAGGCGCTTGACTTCGGTCGATAACCCGGCGCACGCCTGATCCCGATATGTCTCCCAGGCCTGCTCGGAGGATTTAAGAGACACAACTATAGCCGGATCCTGGGTACCTTCCATCTTGGCAAGCTCGTTTGCGAGGGATTGCCGCGCATCGTTAACCAAATTGTTAAAGCATGATATTTGGTTTGGCCCGGCGCTCTCCGCGTCACAGTTGTCGCGCCTCAGGCGGATGTAGTCGACGACTTTTTGCCCTGTGGCAGGAATTTCCAGCAGGTCGAACGCAATCGTATCCGACGTGCTGACAATCTGCGGGGCTGGAAAGATGGGCGGCGGGAGCATGCGCCAACTCCCATCGTCTGGCAGGCTCAGGTCCGCAGGTTTCAAGCTCAGAGCGCTGAATGTGAGACGGCAGGTGTCGGCACGCCGATCTACCGGTTCGATCTTCATGTCGTAGCCGAAGTATTCGTGAGTCGTGTTGTTGACCAAATAGCGGCTGAAGCCTTTCTTACCTGGGAGGAACTTCTGGCCCATAGCTCCGGTAAAATTCATAGCGGGCGTGGGCGGTTCCAGTTTCGATTCAAGCGTCTGGGTGATGCCAAAGATTGAACCGATGCTCGTGAAACCGGCCTGGGCCCAAGCAACTCCCGACGTGAGTAAGAAGAGGAAACAGCTAATGACTATTTTCATAAGTACTCCTGATGATGCGGGGTTCGAGCCGCTTGACTGGTTGGAAGGCGGTGGGGGTGGATGGGTGCGGTAATGGTTTTGCGGGACCCCGGGTAACGGTAGCGACAAAGATGACGATGACGAGTACAGCAAAAGCCAGGGCCAGCGGCACGGGAAGGCGAATACTGCCTGTCAGCAGCCAATTCCACCATGGTTTACGGCGAGCGTGATCCACGCGGCGGGACAGCGTCGCAGGCGCGGGCGGGGCGGTCCAATTGGTCAGTAAGTGGTCGAGTTCGCGATCATTTAGCGGTTCCATATTCTTTTTCACTCCTAACGTCTCCAGGTCTACAAGGCGCAAGCAGAAGTTTCAAGTTCTCTCGAGCGCGATACAGACGGGCTTTGACAGTTCCCACCTCGATGGTGAGCAGGTCGGCGATCTCCTGAAGAGACATTTCTTCATAGGTGACGAGGACCAAGGCTTCTCGCTGGAGAGGCGGGAGCGCCGCAACGGCTGCCGACAGCGCTTGATTCTTATCGAGAGACTCGATCGCCGTCGATGCAGCGGCAATTTCGTCGTCGTTTAGCGAGCTCAAACGCCGGTCGCGCCGCCAGTGTTTCCACGCCAGGTTTCGCGCTATTCCAAGCAACAGTGAGCGGATGGTTCCACGGGACGCATCTAGCTCGGCTTCGCCTCGCCAGACCAAAAGAAACACGTCTTGTGCGATATCTTCCGCGAGCGCCGGAGAATTGGTCATTCTCCAGGCGAATTGATAGACGGCGTCTTTATGTTCTTCAAACATGGCGCGAAAGTCGTGGTCCGTCATGGGCCCTCAATTTGGATTCCCCGAAGGTAACGCAAAAGATACGGAAGGGGAGAAAGATTTTCGGGCTTAGTAGAGTAGGGGCGTGAACCGAAGGAGCTTTCTTGGTGTGGCGATTGGCGCGGCCGCGGCAACCACTGCGCGTAGCGCTTCGAACGCCACGCCGATTCTTGACACCCATATCCATCTTTTCGATACGAACCGGCCGCAGGGCGTGCCTTGGCCGAGCCGGACAGATGCCGTACTTTACAAGCCGGCTTTGCCCGCGCGGTATCGCGCTATTGCGGTTCAATTGGGCGTGCGCGGGGCCATTGCCATCGAATGTAGTCCCTGGTTCGCGGATAACCGTTGGGTTCTCGATTTGGCCGAGGCTAATCCAATCATTGTGGGGCTGATCGGCGATCTGGAACCGGCGGACGCGCAATTTGGCAAGCAACTCGATGACTTGCATCGAAATCCCTTGTTTCTCGGCATCCGGTACGGCAATCTGTGGGGACGTAGTCTGGCGCAGAGCTTACAGAATACGAAGTTTATCGAGGGATTGAAGCGGCTGTCGAGCGCGGGCTTGACGCTCGATACGGCGAATCCGGATCCTAGGCTGCTTGGGGCGGTAGTTCGTACGACTGATGCGATTCCTAATCTGCGGGTTGTGCTGGATCATTTGCCACGCCTCGAGAAGCCGACGGATGCGAATGCCCGGAACGCTTGTCAAGCGGACTTGCATGAGCTCGCCGCCAGGCCGAACGTTTTTGTCAAAGTGTCCGGCGTACTGCGGCGTATAAACGGACGAGTACCGGAGCAACTTAGCGTATATAAATCCACTCTCGATGAGCTTTGGGATCGATTCGGAGCAGATCGGCTGACTTATGGAAGTGATTGGCCGAATAGCGATCTGTGGGCGCCATACGCGGTTGAATTGAAGGTAGTGCGCGAATACTTTGACGGCAAGGGGCCGGTTGCCGCGGAGAAGTATTTTTGGAAGAACTCGGTTGCGGCTTACCGCTGGAAGCCTCGGGACGCTGGGCAACGAGTTGTGTGACGGGATTGCGCCGTTCGGTTCGATACGATACCTGTTTACGTTGGAGGTTAATCGTGCCCCGATTTTTCGTTGGCCTGTTCTGCCTTGTCTGCCTAGCGGCAGCGTATGTGGTTACCCGACCGCCGGATATTCCGTTTGAGAAGCACACGATCGATTTGGGATCGAGCGAATCGGCTGTGATCTGCGATATCAACGGCGACGGAAAGCTGGACATCGTATCCGGCGAGAACTGGTACGAAGCTCCCAGTTGGAAGAAGCACCATTTCCGGGATATCGATTACACGAGTAACTACATTGACGATTTGAGTACGGTGCCACTGGACGTGGATGAAGACGGGCATGTGGACCTGGTAACGATCGGGTGGTTCAGCAAAAAGATTTCGTGGTGGCGTAATCCAGGCAAAGGCGCAGGCATGTGGCAGGAACACGTGATGGATAAGCCTGGAAATATTGAATTCGCTTTATTGGTGGACCTGGATAATGACGGGAAAGCCGATGAGGTGCTGCCGGAGTTTGGCGATGAGTCGGCTCCGCTGGCGTGGTATGAACGAGACCACCACGGCGGCATGGTGAAGCGGGTTGCAAGCACCCGCAGCTATGGGCACGGTATTGGGGCGGGCGACGTCAACGGCGATGGGCGCAACGATATTCTGACACCGAATGGGTGGTTGGAGGCGCCGGCCGATCCGCGTGCAGGAAACTGGAAGTTTCATCCCGAGTGGAAACTTGGCACAGTCGGATTCATGTATGTGGCCGATGTAAATGGCGACGGGCGGCCCGACGTGATCACGTCAATGGCGCACGATTACGGCATCTTTTGGCTGGAGAATCGCGGGGACGGAAAGTGGGAGAAGCACATGATTGACGAAAGCTGGTCACAACCGCATGCCGTAACGATGGTGGACTTTCGCGGCGGTCATAACATCGGGCTACTTACGGGCAAGCGATTCATGGCGCATAACGGGCACGATCCGGGTGCTCGCGAACCGCTGGGAGTGTATTGGTACGAGCGGCTAATGGTCCCGGGATCGAAGGATATTGAGTGGGTGAAGCACGTGATTGATTACGGCGGGCGCACGGGTGGCGGGATACAGATCCCAGTGGCAGATATTGACGGCGACGGTGATCTGGATTTCGTGACTGCCGGGAAGAGTGGACTGTTTCTGTTTGAGAACAAGAGCAAATGAAGGCAAGTTCGGATAAGGTTTACGACGTAGTGGTGGTTGGTTCCGGCGCGGGCGGTGGAACGCTATCGGCGCATCTGGCGAGTCAGGGCGCGGACGTCCTGGTGCTGGAAGGCGGACCGAAGGTCAACACGCGAACGGATTTCAACACGCACGGAATGCCGTACGAGTTTCCGCTTCGGCAGATACCGACTATGAAGCCAGGCAAGCCAGGCTTTGATGGAGAACGCAGCCGGGGGCTGGGCGGCAAGACGCAACTATGGAATGCTGTCGCGTTGCGGTTCAGCGAACGCGATTTCAAAGGGCGGGTCCACGATGGCGCAGGCGAAGATTGGCCGTTCGGATACGCCGAGATGAAGCCGTATTACGACCAGATTGAGCGGCAGGTGGGCGTGTGCGGCAATCTCGATCATTTGGAGGATTTGCCAGACGGCATTTTTCTTCCGCCGGTGCCGTTGAAATGCACCGATAAAGCGATCCAGGACGGCGCGCGGACGATTGGCATCAATGTAATTCACGTGCGCAAAGCGACATTGAGCCGGCCCATGAATGCGCGTCCAGCGTGCCATTTCTGCGGCAACTGCATGTCGGGCTGCGATGTAGTGGCGAAATACAACTCCTACGACGTGCACATGATTCCCGCGCTACAGACGGGCCGTTTGACGCTGCAGCAAAACAGCATCGTCTACGAACTGGCGATATCGGATGAGGCGCGCGTGAACGAAGTGCGGTATTTCGACCGTGAAACGCGCGCGCAGGGAGCGGCGAAAGGCCGAGTGGTAGTCGTTGCCTGCGCGTGCGCGCAAAGCGTGGCGCTGCTGCTGATGTCGAAATCAAGCCGCTTCCCGGATGGGTTGGGCAATTCGAGCGGAGAGTTGGGGAAGAATTTTATCCCGCACATCACAGGAGGATTTGAGGCTTTTCTAACCGATTTCATCGGCAAGCCGGGCACGAACGATGAAGGATTTTTGGATCACGCCTACATTCCATCGTTCATGCATGAACGGAAGCGTGACTATGCGCGGAGCTTCGGGATTCAATTCAATTATCAGAATCGGCGTTCGGTCGGTTGGGCGCGAAGCATGAAGGGCATGGGGAAGAGCTACAAGGATTCGATCAAGGCCCGCTATCCGGCTTATATAACCCTGACCGGATATCACGAGATGATTCCGAATCCCGAAAGCTATATCGATTTGAACTATGAGCAGTTGGACGAATACGGCCTTCCGCGGGCGCGGCGGCATTGGAGACTGGGGGAATCGGACCGGAAGCTGTTCGATGATATGAGAACGCATTGCCGGGCGATTTTGGAGGCGAGTAAGGCCGAGATACTGTCGGCCGAATACGCGCCGTCTACGAATCATGAAGTGGGAGGATGCCGGATGGGCGTGGATCCGAAGACATCTGTGGTGAACGAGTTCTGCCGTTCGCACGATATACCGAACTTGTATGTAGTGGACGCAAGCGTGTTCCCGAGTTCTTCGGAGAAGAATCCGACTTTGACGATCATGGCATTGGCGGCGCGGACGGCCGATCACATTTCGGATCGCCTGAAGAAGGGGGAAGTCTGATGTCATCCAAAAAATCATCCGACCAGTCCGGTTCGTCCACGTACTCCAGCGACCGGCGATCGTTGCTGAAGATTTTCGGGGCGATCGGCGCGACGTGCGCTTACCCGTTTCAGAGTGAAGAGCTTTATGGTCAGACAGCGCCTCCCGAGCATCATCATGACCCTGCTCCCCCGCAGAGTGAGGCGCCGCGGTTCTTCAATCAGGCCGATTTCGCACTGATCTCGCGCATTGCGGACTTGATCATTCCTGACACGGACGCGCCGGGCGCAATCGGCGCAGGCGTTCCGGCGTATATCGATATGGTTATCGCGCGGAATTTGGCGCAGCAGGCGATAGTTGCCGATGGATTGCGCTGGATAGATGCGGAGGCAATCCGGATCGGCGAGAAGAAGTTTCTGGAACTGGGTGAGGAACAACAGATCGCCATTTTGGAGCCTCTGTGCGCGGCTTCAGAAATCCGTTCGGGCGCGCCATGGGGTCGCAATGTGCAGTTCTTCGCGATCATGAAGAGCCTGACTGCGGACGGCTATTACACGTCGCGCATCGGTCTAGTCGAGGAGCTCGGATACAAGGGCAATACCGCGCTCGCCAGTTTTGAAGGCTGCGTGCCGGAACACTAAGAACGCGGTACTGCCGGGGAGAAAGCTGACCGACCTGCAGTAGAAGCGGGTGAGGACCGGCGGCTGAAAGCGCTCCAAACCACGGCGGCTCCGCCGATCGTCAAGGCCACTAAAAGCCAGGGGCGCTTGTTAAATTGCGCCCGAAATTCGGTGGCTTCGGAGACGCGCGCCGAGAGTTCCTCCAGATCCTGAGCCAAGCGGTCGCCAGCCGCGAAGAGCTGCTTCGTGGACTCGGTAATTGCGTGAATGCTGTCCGTGGCGGTGCGGTGCGCAGAATTCTCCAAGCGCTTCTCCGGGACTGCGGTAATATTTCCGCCTACTGTTTGCGATGCTGCTGCCATGTCCAGTTGGACACGTTTGGCGGAATGGCGTAACGCTCGAAGTGAGGCCTAAGTACCAAGTACTGGGATGCGGGTAACCCGCTCGCAGACTGCGGCCAAACCGAGTAATGTGCATGGTGTAGTGCACATCTATCGATAGGAGAAGACAACAACATGTCCATACTCGGTTGGATCATTCTGGGACTGATTTCAGGGTTCATTGGAAGCAAGATCGTTAACAAGACCGGCGAGGGCTTTTTTCTGGATATCATCCTGGGGATCGTCGGGGCGATTGTAGGCGGGTATCTGTTCAGCCTCATCGGAGGCCATGGTGTCACTGGCCTGAACCTATACAGTTTCGTGGTCGCGGTGATCGGCTCCATCATTGTTCTCGTGGTGTATCACGCGATCCGAAGGGCCTGACAATTAGCGAAAACAGACCGGATTGTTGTGGTTTGGCCGGCGGGCGCTGTGTTATCCTCATGCCTGAAGGTCCGGGCGGTTCTATGTGTGTTCTACGAGGTTTTTCGAGTGAGCCCAGCCCGAAATGGCGGCGTTACTCTCACGAATCGTTTCCTTTCGAAATCGATCGGCTCATTGGTTGTAAATGTCGTTTGGCGTGAATTGTAAGGGCCTTTGCGGTTTAGTTTGGACAGGTGGGTGAGTGGTTAAAGCCAACAGACTGTAAATCTGTCACTCTTTGCGAGTTACGAAGGTTCGAATCCTTCCCTGTCCACCATGCCTGATCCGTGAAATGCGCGGAAGAGGGCAGCCCGGCGGGCCGTTGTAGCTCAGTTGGTAGAGCACTTCCTTGGTAAGGAAGAGGTCTCGGGTTCAATTCCCGACAACGGCTCCATAGAATCAGGATTTTCATTGTCGGTGGACATACCGATCCTGCGGCGGATCGCAAGATGAGCCCGGACAGGAGATCCCTGCACTTTCCGACGGCGTGGGAGTGTGACGGCTCCCCAGCCACTCCTCAATGCCTCGACACGGTTAGGTGACTCTGGTTGCACGGTCACCGTGGGGCCGCTGTCTAGGAGAGGTTTGCGTCCACGCGCGGAGCTACGGAAGCGTGGCGACTGATAACAGTGACACCGAAGCCGCACAAAGCGAGGGCGAGGAGAATCATGCCCCAGGTTGTCAGACTCGGCACGGCCGAAGGCGGCACGACCGGCGGTGCTGAGGCGAAATGTTCCAGGTTCTGCCGAAAGGCAATTTCGTTGACAGCGCCTGGGGTTGGAGCGGTCACAACAAAGTTGACGTTGTAGACAACGACCAGTGCTCCGTTCGGGGCGTTTTGGAGCGTATGCTGGTCGAAAAAGAGCGAACAGCCGCCGCCTGACTCATGGGACGCGAAGGCGCCCGTACCTGAACTGGTGACGAGACCGCACGCGGCGAATGTAACTGTGCTAATCGGGGTTGGGCCCGTGAATGGCGAATTCACCGTCTCGGAGTTCACGGAGTTCGTAGCTGGCGCCGCTATAGTGCCTCCGCCCGCGAGGGCAATGAACTGGTTAATTGTAGTATTGCGCATGCTAAGGTCGGCATTCTCTCCGATCAGGAACAGCGCGTTGCCGGGCGCCGCATTGAGAAATGCCAAATACTGGTTCATCTCGATGACTGTGAACGCCGGGATGTTCTCGTGGCGGGTGTCGTATATCTGCGTGTAACCGGTAAGGGAGGGCGGAACGCCGAACAGGGCAATCGTGACTGTGTTGCCTGCAGTTGTAAGTTCCCCGTTCAGTATGAAGGTGGCGATCCGAGCGTAGGGATCGGAACCGGACACGATTAGAATACTGGGACGCGGCGGGCCGGCTTGGGCAGGGGCAAAGCTGCCGGCGGTTAAGAGGCCGATCAGGCCCAAGAACGAGGATGCGAGGATCGAGCGTATGGGCTTGGCCTTCCGCGATCTGGTCCCAGAACTAGAACCGGTTGCGTCCGCGGTCTCGAGCGAGCCGGTGGCTAATGAATCTGTTTGCGCCAAATCGAGCAGGCGACCGGCGTGGCTCAGCATGCCCGATGCGCTGCTACGAAAAAAGGCGTTCATCCTTATTTGAAACTCCCGTTAAAACGAAGCGTTTTCTTTATTACTACTGAGTATGTGGTGACCGACCGGGCGGGCGGATTCTCATGATTTCCGGCCAATTGGCAGCACATAGGGCCGCAATGT
>DATBEF010000211.1:0-6096 GCA_036269625.1 Bryobacteraceae bacterium
AAATTGGAAGCAATCTGCGAATTGAACCTGACGCTGCTTCGCCCGGAGAAGGCGGAGTAGTTTTTTTGACATGATTAGATTTCATCCATATGGAGGAAATAATGAAGGAGTTCGCGCCCCCGACCTTGTTGGAATGCTGGCGCTGCGTGATGAACGCTCTGGGTCGTGGTCCAGACGCCCTAAGCACTTGAACTTACAGGTCACACTGGGGAGAGATGTTATCTATTTTCTTGGCGACTATCCGGATGGATTATCCCGGGCTGATAGACATGGTTCGGGCGTCAATGAGGCAAAACATTCCGTCGTTTCGGCGCCGGCGTATATCGGCGATTACGGATTGCTTCAATGGCCGTCCGACGACCAGTGCGGCGGGTCCGTTGCGAGTTTATGGACTCCATAGCTTGCTCCAACAGTTTGCAGATCTGTGTTTGCCCCGGTCCTGGGACTCGATTTGATCGTCACCGACTTCCCGTCTGCTTTGGCGATGGTGAGCTCGCCCGACCACGAGATGTCCATATCAATGGCTTTCCCTTCCGTATGCCGCGACGTCAAGGCCGGAGCGTAGACAATGCCATAACCCGAAACCATGTCATTGGCGGCCTTTCGCGAAGCGGTAATGTCGGGTTTCCCATTCGCTCCTGTGTGTACCCAATTGATATCGACGCCGGCCATCGCCGGTGCGGCTGATGGGTCCAGTCCGGACTTGGCGATCTTATAGGAATAGTGCATCAGAAAGGCGCGCTTCGCCGGACGTAGTGTGCTGGAAATTGAAACGGATGCGCCTGCTGTATTTAACGCCGCAAGGAAGTTCTTGGCGTTGGCCCGAAAGGGTTCTGTCAGGTCATCGGGACTGCTGCTGTTTGGGAATTGGTTTACCCAGCTGCTTCCGCTTAAAGTGGGCATCGATTATTCCTCGTAGCGCGGCTCGCTACCTCGTGTCCTTCTCCGTGCAGGTCGGCTCTAAGTCTTGCCCCATATAGTAATACTGATGCCACAATCGTGTGCTTTGAAGAGGCTTCGCCCGCCATACCGTGAGGTGCACGCCATCCGAACTGGTACACGATCGGAAGGATGCATTCGCGGCGTCAGTGCCAAGATGGGCAGTCACCGTTGACGCCGCCGATGTGAATTGATCCGCGCCCCCGCTCACGGCGATCACAGGCATAAAGTCCTGGATCGTGCCCTGGACTAACTTTAATTCGTAACCGGACTGCGGAGGCGTTTCGTTGCGAATGCCGGGGCAGCCTGTTGCGGAGTGACCGATGATCTCAGCTTCGGCAACCGATTGCGGATTCGAAGGCGTCACTAGGCTTACGACAGACTTGGGCGACAGTTTCGCATTGTTAATCGAAAAACAGACATGCCCACCCGATTGAACCGCCGTTCCGATGCGAGCCGAATAATCCATGCTCCGCGTATCTGTACTTCGAGCGCCTCCACAAAATGCGAGAAACAGAGTTAGCGGGATCAACAACATGAGCTTCATGCCTTCTCCAAGCCAGTTATACCTCAAACGAACGGTTATTAGGCGCGCTGAAAAGACTGCACGAGGCCACTCCATTTGCGAGCAACTAACTCGGCGACGGAAAAGATGATGCCGAAGCCGAGCAGGACCGGCCACAACTCCCACGCGACCGCAACCGAACGTCCGTTCGCATCGAAGACAGAACTCGGAGGAGGATTGAATCGCCCGCCGGTCAGGTTTGAAATCTGGGCGAGGAGCGCGCGATTCGATCCGTAATCCTGCAACTCCTCCTGCTGGCGATAAAGACCAATCTCGGGGAAGGCTCGGGATTCATTCATCGGGCGAATGCGAAACAAGCCGCTCAGGTTCCCCACGTGGAGCCGGCCATGGTAAACACCCGGCGAGGTCCGTTGGACCTCAATGGCTTTCTGAAAACCTTGCGGCCCGATGGCGAAAATTGCGGGTGCTTCCGTCGGCTCGGTCACGCCCGTGCCCAGATGGTAGGTAACCAGAATGTCACCGTTAGCGGTATCGAATTGGGCCACCGCTTCACTCTGGTCTTCATGCGCCAGCAGATCGCGGGTGACATTGATCCAAAACTTGTCGTAGCCTGGCCATGTCATCCAGGCATCGGCCCAACGGCTTTTGGCATCGGAGGAGAAGACCGCTGCGCGCCCCAAACCGTACTGCCAGCGCACATAGAGCGGGTCCTTTTTCGCGTCATCGATGCCCAGGATGGTCTCGGCCGCAGGCTTGGCGGTGAAGCGAACATATCCCTTCAGCGGCGGAACGGAATCGAAATCTATGCCCGAGAGAATTTCCGCCTTATGCTCCACAATCGGCTTCAGAGGCTTTTCGACGGCCGTTGCGCCGGTGTAGTCAATCACGTCCTTCAGCAGAATCTGTTCCAAGCCCTGCGGCTCATTCAAAAAGTAGCTGCGGCCGCCGGAGGAGTTGGCCACCTTCTCCAGATAAGTACGATTGACGTCCTGCCCTAAACCGACGGTCGAGATGGTTACGTCGTGCGCCTGGGCCTCGCGAGCCAGTTCGATGCTGTCGCCCTCCTCAGAAATACCGTCGGTCAATAAAACAATATGTTTGTAATTGGCTCTCGCGAGCTGAACCTTACGATAGGCTTCGGCGAGCGCCGGCGCGATCTGCGTCCCGCCGTCCGGAGTGATTCCGCTAATCAGTCGTTTAATTAGCGACTTGTCCTCGGCCTTGCGCATAGGCACAGCCCATTGGAAGGAGTTATCGAAGATCAATACGCCGATCATGTCGGTCGGGCGCAGGTGATCGACGACACCGATTGCAGAAAGTCTGGCCAGCTCGATCTTTCGGCCCTCCATCGATGATGATTTATCGATGATCAGAACGACCGACGTTCCCTCAGGCGATTTCGGGGGCGCCAGTTTCGCGGGCAACGCGCGATCCAGCGCATCCATCTGCTGATCGTCTTTATAAACCTGATGCTCGCCGCCTATCAGAAGCAGGCCGCCTCCGTTCTTGACGTATTCTTCGAGCCGCGTTTTGCGGTCGGGGCTCAATGAGTTCAGGTCGACGTTGTTGAGGATAGCCAGTTGTACTTCGCTCAGGTCCTTATCGAGAGACGCAACGTCGCGGGTGACGTCGAAATCGGCTTCGTTTAGGGCCTGAATCAGATTGTTGTCGTACGCGGCTGGATCCTGTGAAACGTAGAGGACTTTAGCGCGCCGCAACTGGACCGCATTTTCAAACGGCAACTCCCCCAAGCCTTCGGCAGTTACTTTACCGGAAATTGGAGTGACGCCGTTCGCTTTCACGCGCGTGTGGGCGCGCACCAGATTCTGGCCCGCCTGGAGTTCGACAGGCTGGGAGCCAAGATCTTTTCCATCCGCATGGATGTCGATTTCGGCATGCGCATCGCGGGGCGCATCGATGGTGAGATCCAATGGAATCTGCTCACCTGAGTAGGCTTCGCGAGGCATAGAAACCGATATCAGCCGGAGTCCGGTTTTGGCGCGTCCATCGAGTGGAATGGTGTCGACGGGAACTCCGAGGCGCCGCAATTCGGCAATGGCTCGGGCCGAACTGCCTTCGTTTTCGTTGCCATCGCTGATCAAAACAAGCCGTGGCACGTGGCCGGAAGGCACGGCCGACATGCTGCTGGTCAAGGCTTCTTCGATGTTGGTTCCTGTGCCGGCCTCGTTGGCCGTCTGTACGAGGCGCAGGCCATTCGAGGTTTCCCGCGAGTCCAAGCTCCGGGTGAACCGCGCGAACGGAACCACACGCATCCAGTTGCCGTGTTTGTGACGCGCGATTTCGCCGACTATCGAGGACGCTCGCGACAGGTCGTCCTGTGAGATGCTGGCAGACGTATCCACAAGCACTACCGCGCCCGTTCGCGTATCAGGCACCGTGATAACCGGTTGGGCCAGCGCAAAGGGGATGCAGGCGAGACTGATTCCTTTAAGGGCCAAGGTCAACGGACGTACTGCGCCACTCCACGACCAAACCACCCAGATCAGGGGTATCAGCGCCAGCAGCAAGGCCCAGGGATGAAGAAACGTCATTTCGATACCAACTCCCGATCGCGCACCGGTGCAGCCGGAGGGGGGCCTGGAGAAGCGCCCTTTCGCCGCACCAGCATGCGGCGGCGTCCATATACGATCCACTCAAAGAACAGTACGAGGCCACCCGCGATAGCCAGCCATCGCCACAGATCCGCCGCGGGCGGCGCAAAACGGATCAGCCCGGGCAAGCCCTCCCGCACCTGCGACGGAGGCTTCCAGTCAAACTCGGCTACGTCCGGCAGGGTGAGAGAGAGAAAGCGTTCCCGGTCGTCGGAGGTAATGCGAACCAGGCTAGGCCGAGCAACGAACAGTTGGACCGTTTGATCGCGGATCGTAAAGGGAACCGAAAACCCACGCTCATCGGCGATGCGCACATGGTCGGCGCGCTCGCTAGGGTCAAGAGCCGTGGTTGCGGTGCCTACGGGCGCGGCAGCAATTTCTAAAGTGCGAAAGGATTCGGGAGAGAGCCACCGAAGCAGGTTAACGAATAGCAGCGGCGTGGTCACTTCAAAACGCATCTGACCCTGCAACGGATCGAAGCCGATTACCGCGGTCTTTGGTCTGCCTTGGCCACTCGGACGCACAGCCACCACTGGGCCCTCCGATACGCTGGCTACAGCTACATCGCCTTCGAAGGTCTGGAACACCTCGGCTTGGGCAATCGGCGTCTCCTTGGCATGGAGCCCGGCCCCGAGCGCCGTTTCTGAGTGCCAGGTTTTTATCGAGGTACCCGTGACAACTTCCCGCACGGGCAAAGGTGACCGGTCGCGCGGCGGATCGATCCAGAAGCTGGGAATTCGGGGAGGAGCGGAAGGCGCCATCTGGTCGATCAGCATGACGTCCGCGGCCGGTTTGGGCGTGTATTCCGCAGGCGTGTAGAACTTCACGCTAAGCCGATGGTTCGCCGCCAGCAGGGGCTGCAGAACGTCCGGCCGGGCAGTATACGCAGCTACAGTCAGGCGTCCGCTACGAGGCAGTTGAAGCACCGCCCGGTCATCGCTGGCCAAGCTGTCGCTTGCTTCCAGTTGCGCTGTCAATTGGCCGCCGACGTTAGTAACGAACGTATATTCGAGGCTCTTTTCTTCCCTCGGCCCTAGCTCAACCAGGCGAGGGGCGAAAACGGTGCCGGCAAATTGCGTCTTCAATCGGACCGCCTGCGGCGCCGCGCCATAATTCTTAACCAGGATTGTGGCCTGCCAGGTGTTTGGATCGTCTTCATTCCTCTTCACGCCGATACGGCGGATGCCACGGTTCTCAAGCGGTGCGGCAACGGTCAACAGTCGGAGATTCGGAATCCTCGGCAACGTAAGTTCAGCTTCGCGGATGCGCCTGGGTCCGACATAGACAATGTCCCCGGGCCGGCCTCCCGACCAGCTTTGCGCCTGCCGCGCGAAAGAAAGAGCCTGTTCCAGATTCAATGCCGAGTACTGAGAAGTCGAGTCCGCAATGGCCTTATCAAGTTGATCGCCGGCTGAAGTAAACGGCGTAGCCGGGGCCGCTAGTCCGTCTGCTCGTACCACCAGAACTCGGTCGTTACCAGCAACGGTCTTCAAATAGTTCCGTGCCGCCCGCTTTTCAAGGTCGAGGATTGTGCCAGACGGAGCGCGTGCTGCGCTCAATATTGACGGAGCCCGTGCCGCGCTCCAGGCCGACGTATCGAGCAAAAGTACATGGTCGCGCCCGCTGGAGCCACGCGCGCCCCACTGCAATTGCGCAATCGCGAGCAGCAGTAAAGCCATCCCTAACAATTGCAGCAGCAGAGACCAGGGCTCCCGCATCCGCTTACGGCTTTGCCGCTCATCCGCCGTAACTGCAGGACGCCAAAAGCGCAGCGTCGAAACGACCTTTTTACGTTTCGCTCGATCGAGCAGATACAGCGCCGTTACAATCCCGGAGACTACGCCCAGTAGTCCGAGGAATTCGCCGAGACTGAGGTTCAGGAAGAACATCTACTGCACGCTCCGGGCCGCGACAAGTGGTCCGAAAATGGCGTCTTCAATCGCCATCTTCACCGGTATCCCAACATAGCGGCCGCCGTTCCGCAGCGCCAGCTTCTTTACCTGCGCCGCATGCTCGTCG
>DATBEF010000049.1:0-14757 GCA_036269625.1 Bryobacteraceae bacterium
ACTACCCGGATTGTAATCGATGTGGGAGGGCCTCGTGCCGATTGCTGCCGGAGCCGACTCCGTCGCCTCGGCTTTGGGCGCCGCCGCGGACGCGACCCGCTGCGGCTGTGCGAACATACCACGAGGGTCGGTGAACGACCCCGATAAGAGGAACTTTCTACTTGGCTGGGAGTAGGAACTTTCTATTTGGCTCCAACACTCACGCCGGCATGCAAATTAAGCTGCGAAACTCTGCCGTAGAGCGGGCGTCTTTATACGCAGGGGCAGGTTAGGCTCATTCCCGACGTTTGGGCTCCAACTCGTGTCCGTTTACTTCATAATCGCCGCTTGAGTGCAGTCTCGTGTCAATCTGGTCATGTCATGCGCTTCGCCGCAGACCTTCGTTACGCCATCCGCACACTCCGGGCCAGTCCGGCATTTACGGTTCCGGCAGTTATCCTCATCGCGCTGGGCATCGGTGCGAATACCGCGGTTTTTAGCGTCGTGGAGGGAGTTCTTCTCCGGCCCCTGCCCTATGGCAATCCTTCGCGGCTCTGCATGATTTGGAAGTCCGTTCCCGCGAAAAATCTCGATTGGGACTGGACTGGTTATCCCGCCATACGAGACTGGCGCGAGCAGAACCATGTTTTCGAAGATGTCGCGGCAGTCGCACGACCCGAAGCCTCAGTGGTCACACTGACGGGCGGCCCTGAGCCGGAGCGAATTCAAGCTGCCGAGGTCGAAGGCAACATGTTCTCCGTGGTCGGCGCGGCCCCTCTCTTGGGCCGTACTTTTTCCAAACGGGAGTCCCAGCGAGGAGATCATGTCGCGATTCTCAGTTATGGCTTCTGGCAGGAACATTTCGGAGGCTCGCGCGACGTGCTCGGGCGAACGGTGTCGCTGGACCGTCAAAGCTGCACCGTCATCGGAGTGATGAGTCCGAGATTCGAATTTCCGAACAAAGAAACTCAGATATGGCTGCTGATCTCAGCCGACCCCCGGTGGACGAAATTTCAGCAATACCGTTTCGCCGATGCGTTTACTACTATCGGCCGCCTGAAACGCGGCGTCTCGCTTGCACAGGCCAGAGCCGAGATGAACGCGATCGCTAAGCGGCTGGCTGTGGAATATCCGGCGACGGACGCAGGTTTGGGCGTACGCGTGGTTCCGCTCGTGGATTGGGTGGCCGGACCGCAAGTGGAGCGGACATTGTGGGTATTGCTGGGCGCCGTAATCTGCGTGCTGCTGATCACGTGTACTAATGTGGCGAATCTGCTGTTTGCGCGTGGAGTGGCTCGCTCGAGGGAGTTCGCTCTTCGAACTGCGCTCGGCGCCCGGCGCGGCCGCCTGATCGGGCAGCTTCTCACCGAGAGCATCGTGATCTCTTCCGCTGGAGGCCTACTCGGACTTATAGTGGCGGCGATTGTATTGAAGATGCTGGTCGCCCTTGCACCGGCCGATCTTCCTCGCCTGGATGAAATTCGAATCGATACCGTTGTGCTCGCATTTGCATTTCTCCTCTCGCTGCTGACAGGTTTGTCGTTCGGGCTATTCCCCGCACGACAAGCCGCGAGGCGCGATCCGCAACAGGCTCTAAAGGACGGCGGACACGGAGCGTCCGTCAAAGGGGCCATGGGCCTGCCACTCGTAGCCGCGCAGTGCGCTCTTGCGCTGATGCTCCTCACCGGCGCCGGTTTGCTGGTGCGCAGTTTCCTGGCTTTGCAAGCTGTAAAGACGGGTTTCGACCCGCACCGGCTTCTGACGTTCACCATTGATCTGCCTGATGAAATCTGGGGAGCCAAAGCTCACGTCATCTTCGATGGAGCTATCGAGGCAATCGCCCGTCTACCGGGCGTGCAATCGGCGGCCATTGGGGGCACGTTTCAAAATCACATTCCGAACGGCATAATCACGGTGGAGGGCCAGGCACTAGAAGACGCACAACCGCTGACAGGGTGGGACGTGAGCCCGGGATATTTTCGGACCATAGGAATTCCGCTGCAACGAGGCCGCGTTTTTACGAACACGGAGACCTCTGGCGCAGTCATCAGCGAATCCATGGCTCGGCGTTTTTGGCCAGGACAGGGCCCTTTGGGAAAACGCTTCAAGAGATCGCTTCCCGGATTGGACGAAGGAGATTGGTACACGGTGCTGGGTGTTGTTGGTGACCGCCTCGTCAACGGACCTGGAAGCGCTATGCTGCCCACGATGTATAAACTTGCTGCGGGAAGCTCCACCACGACGTTCGTAGTTCGAACGAGTGGCGATCCGCTAACGATGGTCGCCGCAGTCCGGCAAGCCGTCCGCGCGGTCAGCCCCGCTATACCGCATTTCGAAATCACAACAGTCGATCGGCAAATGCTCGAACTCCAGGCGCCGCGCCGCTTCGAGACGACGCTGCTAACCATTTTCGCTACGCTTGCGACGCTTCTCGCAGCAGCCGGCATTTATGGATTCCTGAACCATGCTGTCGCGCAACGGAAGAAAGAGATCGGCATCCGCATCGCATTGGGCGCGCAAAATATCGATGTTGTGCGTCTGGTCGTTGGTCAAGCCTTGCGCGGTATTGCGGCTGGGCTGCTGGCTGGCTTGCTTATTTCATACGTCGCGACTCGTGTTCTGGCGAGCGTACTATACGGCGTCACAGCAACCGACCCAATCACCTTTGTGGCCGTCGTGGTTTCATTGGTGGTCGTGGCGGCCGCCGCCAGTAGCCTTCCGGCACGCCAAGCTAGCAAGGTCGATCCGATTCTGGCCTTGCGTCACGAGTAGTGGAGAACCATCCGCTGGTAAATACCTTTCCGCCGGCGCCAGGCAGAAAAATTTCCATTTTCAATGAAAAATGCGGACGGTCTTTGTCGCTTAACAAGGTGGGACTGAAGCATCCGGGTTCGTTTTTGTAGGCAGGGGCTTCAGTCGAGGATAGCGATTCTTCACGAGCGAGGAGCCTCTGATGAGACTTACCTGTTTTCCACTTTACGCAGCTTTGATTGCGTTTCCTCTGCTAGGGGACACGATTTCGTATACCGGCGTCAACGCGCAACAGCAATTCACCATCAATACCAGCGGCATCTATCAAATCATTGCGTTTGGAGCGGCGGGAGGAAGTGACCTGGCAGCGCCTGGCGGCGAAGGAGCCGAAATAGGCGGCGATTTTTCGCTGACGCAGGGCGAAACGCTTGATTTGTACATTGGTCAGCAAGGAGGCGCCAATACCATAGCCACTCTTCCGGTCGGCGGCGGCGGTGGGGGCGGTACTTTCGTGGCCCTTGACCTGAACGGCAACCCTAATACGCTGCTGCTGGCCGCTGGTGGCGGCGGCGGCACAGGTGGGAGCGGTGGTAGGACCTTGAACGGCATTAATGCCAACCTGACGGGATTCGGCACGAGTGACACAGTCGGTGTGCTGCCGGGAGGTTCTAACGGCTCCGGAGGCGCCGCGCTTCCGGCAATCTTCGGCGGCGGCGCAGGCGGGGGATATCTCTCGGCGGGCGGTTCTAGCATGGCCGCATTCGGAGGCGCCGCGTTTCCCATTCTTACGGGTGGAATCTTCATCATCGTCGGCCCTTCTCAGGGCGCTGGCGGCTACGGCGGAGGCGGCGCCGGCGGTTTTGGCAATTTTGGTAATCAAGGTCCTTCCGGTGAATCTGGCGGAGGGGGCGGCGGTTACAGTGGTGGAGCGGGCGGATCGCTGACCGACGCCGGGGGTGGCGGCGGCTCTTACATCGACACGGCTGCCGCGAGCAACTTGATTGAGTTGGTTAATAGCACAGGCAACGGCGAGGTGATCGTCGATCTGATCTCCCCCGCAAGCGCCGTCCCCGAACCCGCATCACTGGTGTTGTTCGGACTCGGGTTGATAGCGCTTTCGCTGCGGTTGCGTCATCGCGCAGCAGCGCGGGTGCGATGCTCCTCGCTTATGCGAAGGCCTTGCTGAATTCGTTCCGCCCGCGCAGTTGCGAGACGAGTCCACCACGCCTGCGGATGATGCACCGGCGTGCGCTCAATCAGTATCTGCGCCTCTTGAAACCGGACGCGCACTCCATTCTATTTTGAATGAAAAATTCACATGGGTTTGTCGCTTAACAGAGTGAGGCAAGCGATATTGAGCGCGCCTCATCAACTTTTTTGAGGAGGAAACAGAATGACTAAGTCTGTAATTTACGTGCATGCGAAGGAGGCTGCCCAATGGCGAGCCTAATCTTTGCCGTCCCGGCACCGGCGACGATTGAGGAGGTTGCGAAGGACTGTGGGATCTCGTTAGATGGCGTGAAGAACCCCGTTTGCTCCTCGTTACACGCGCGAATTATCGCGCTGCTCGCCAAGAATATCGACCTAATTAAAGACCTCGTCGGTAAGGGGAAGAAGGCGAATGACAAGTTCTACAATCTGTGTTCGCAGTTCAATAATAGCGTCGACAGAGCAACAGTGCTGCTGAATTTGTATGCCGCCTTGAAAGTGAAAGAGGTGGACAGAATCAAGCCTGACCAGCCAACAACGGACAAGCTCGTGCAAATGTGGCACGCGATAAACACTGCGCAGGCGCCCACCCTCCAGGACGTTAGGAAGTTTATGGCGGAGCGTCCATGCTCAATGGCTGACCTATTAATTTCGTTGGATAAAGCGCCCGGACACTACGGCGATTTACTGAAGGCAATCTCTTGGGCTGTCGCGTGTACTGACGTAGACTTCCCGCCGAATCCGAATCCGAACCCAAACCAAACCAGAACCCGAACGAAGCACAGGCAAGACAATGCCGGTTAGGCGGGATCAAGAAAGAGACCGCTCACGCCATCGCGGTATTAGGAAGTAAATATCCTCTCCATTCCGGATTTAAAGAGTTCGCCGCCTGGGGTTGTGGCAACCACGGGTCGCCAGCAATGAATTTGCGGTGGCACTTTCTAAAACATGTTTGCGCTATTGGGGAAGGTGCGGATGTGTACCCCGACGAAGCCGCCTGGTGGTGGCGCAAGCTCAAGATCTCGGTAACCCGCGATATGCTCAATCTCAGCGAGCTGGAGTCGATACGGATCGCACAGTTGACAGGCATCGCACAGATGTTCACAGCCGATGGAGTTCTAATGGAGGGTTACTACTCGGCATTTCTGAGCACTTCTATTTTGGACACACACGCGCGGCTTGCTCTAATGATCGGAAAGTACCAGAAACAGTATGAAGACTTATCTCTAGCCGCGAGTAAGAAAATGCGAAAGGTGGCGGTTCAGGCAAACGAGGACAAGGTCCTGGTAAGTGGTCTCTCGGACGAGTTGTATCTAATCGGCCGTCTGGATGCAGATGTCCTGAAGCTCTCCAGTTGTTACTGGGTCCCAGATATGAAGGAAAAGCTGGAGGGCCGCCATAAGGTGCTCTTATGGAACCTGTCGGCCCCGGAGCTTTAAACCGTATGACGTGAGCCCCAAGTGGAATGCGTCCAAGTGCTTGAAAACGCTTGGCTGGGAGGCAGGGACTCGAACCCCGATACGCAGATCCAGAGTCTGCAGTCTTACCATTAGACGACCTCCCAAGAGGCCAGACCGTAGTATAACAAGGCCATATGCTCGCGAAGATAAGGATTGTTCGGGGTCTTTTGTGCGGATTTTGGTGATTGGGGGAACTGGTTTTATCGGCCCTCACCTGGTTCGGCAGCTCGCGGATTCGGGACATGCCGTCACCGTTTTGCACCGCGGCCGGACGCAAGCCGACCTGCCCGCGACGTTCGTCCTTGGCGATCGTCGTGACATTGCGTCTTTGGGTCTGAAACCGGAAATCGTAATCGACCTGATCCTGAGCTCCGGAGCACAGGCGCAGGCGTTGATGCAGGGATTTCGCGGGGTGGCACAACGCGTAGTCGCGGCCAGCAGCATTGATGTGTACCGGGCGTGCGGGATTCTGCACGGTACCGAGGAAGGCCCGCTCGAGCCGGTGCCGCTGACGGAAGAATCGCCACTCCGCACGACGTTGCAGACCTATCCGCCGGCTCAAATTAAGGCCCTGCAAGTCGTGTTTGGCTGGCTCGATGACGAATATGACAAGATTCCGGTCGAGCGAGCGGTGTTGAACGATCCCGCCCTTCCGGGAATTGTGGTCCGCTTGCCGATGATCTACGGCCCCGGAGATCATCTCGCCCGGTTTTACCCGCTTTTGAAGCGCATGGACGACGGCCGTCCCGCAATCTTGTTCGAAAAAGGCTGGGCAGCGTGGCGAACCCCTCGGGGCTACGTGGAAAATGTAGCGGCAGCCATTGCGCTGGCGGCGGTTTCAGAGAACGCGAAGGGTGTCTATAATGTGTCGGAAGAACCCGCGTATTCTGAACTCGAGTGGGCCCGGAAAATCGCCCAGGCGACGGGTTGGACGGGTGAATTTGTGGTGACCTCGAAGGATCGTCTTCCCCCACACCTGGCGCCCCCGGGCAACAGCGCCCAGCATTGGACGGCCGATTCCAGCCGCATCCGGCGGGAACTCGGGTACCGCGAACCCATAAACGAGCCGGAAGCGATCCGGAGAACCATAGAATGGCAACGCGGCAACGCGTCGGCCGCTCCCTTCAACCTGCACACGTTCGACTACGAAGCGGAGGACGCGGCTTTAAAGCAGATCACTTTAGAGAAAATCGCTGCGGCGCAAAAATCCTTGCACCCTTTCGGTGCTGCTGATAATCTATAAAAAGGTTTGCAATCAATTTGGGAGGTTTGGGCCGATCCCATCGCGCCTGAGCCGTTTGGACCAGTCACAATATGAGCCAGAAGCCCGGTAAGAAGTTTGAGGCTGCGGCGAAGCAGGTAGAGGCAAAGCCCTACGCGCTTCCAGAAGCCGTTACCCTCGTTCAAAAGATCAAGTTTACAAAGTTCGACGAGACGGTCGAGGTACATATGCGTCTCGGCGTCGATCCGAAACATGCCGATCAAATGGTTCGCGGCACCGTGGTCTTGCCGAACGGCCTTGGCAAGAGCAAGAAGGTCCTGGTGATCGCCTCCGGCGACAAGATCCGCGAGGCGGAAAGCAACGGCGCCGATTACTTCGGCGGCGAGGAGATGGTCACCCGTATTCAGACGGAAAACTGGACTGATTATGACGCAGTGATCGCGACCCCCGACATGATGCGGTCGGTTGGACGTCTCGGTAAAGTGCTGGGCCCTCGTGGTTTAATGCCGAATCCGAAAACGGGCACTGTGACCACCGATGTGGCTAAAGCAATCCAAGAAATCAAAGCCGGTAAGGTCGAGTTCCGGGTCGATAAGACCGGCGTTGTTCACGCGCCGGTTGGCAAGGTCAGTTTCCCGACCGAGAAGTTGCTTGAGAACACTAATAGCCTCATCCAAGCTGTGATCAAGGCCAAACCGTCTGCCGCGAAGGGTAAGTACGTTAAAAGTGCCACGCTGTGCTCCACCATGGGGCCAGGGGTTCACTTGGACGTGGCGCCGTTCAACGCGAAATCCGTCTGATAGCCGCCTGGAATTACCAATCGCCATGAAAAATAAAGACGACAAGAAAAAAGAATTCGACGAGCTAAAGCGGGCAATTGACGAGAACAAGAATATTTTCGTGACCGGATACGAAAAGATGACAGTCAGGCAGGACTTTGAGCTTCGGAAGACGGTTCGCGACGCTGGCGGCAACTACCGGGTGGTCAAGAATAATTTGGCGGCCAAGGCGTCGGAAGGCACGCCGGCCGATGCGCTATTGAACGATTTGAAAGGCATGACCTCGCTCGCGTACACGGCGAAAGATCCCGTGGCGCTGGCCAAGGCTTTGACCAAATATGCCCGTGATAACGCGGTATTCACGTTCAAAGCGGGTATGGTGGAAGGCCGGGTCATCGACATCAAGGCGATCAACGATCTTGCCACGATGCCGCCCAAGGAAGAGATCTTTGCCAAACTTCTGTTCCTGATTAATGCGACAGCCACGCGTCTGGTCACCTCCGTCAACGGGGTCGGCCGCAACCTGGCGGTGGTGCTTGATCAGGCCGCGAAGGAAGGCAAGTTTCAGCAGTAATTATAGATAAGGTTTCGTTTGGTTTTGGCGGGTCTCCGCCTGCAAACAAAAAATCAACTAGGAAATTGTAAGGAGCAAAAGAGTTTTATGGCGGATATCAACGCGATTGCAGAACAAATTCAGGGCCTGACGCTGTTAGAGGCGTCCCAGCTTGTCAAATTGCTTGAGGAGAAGCTTGGCGTGTCGGCGGCGGCCGCCTCGGTCGCAGTAGCGGCTCCAAGCGGTGGAGCGGCTCCGGCAGCGGCGCCCGTAGAAGAAAAGACTGAATTCACCGTGGTGCTTACCGGTGTGGGCGCGAACAAGATCAATGTTATCAAGGTAGTTCGCGAAGTCACGAGCCTCGGTTTGAAAGAAGCAAAGGACCTGGTGGACGGTGCGCCAAAGACCGTGAAGGAAGGCGTAAACAAGGATGAGGCCGAGGCGATCAAAAAGAAATTCGTTGACGCCGGTGCTACCGTCGAAGTTAAGTAGAGGAAGTTAAGTAAACTTCCTGAGCAAGTTTCAGGCCAAAAATGCAGATGGCCAGCCGTACCTGTTGACGCGGCTGGCCGAAACTGTTATTGTAGGGTTGACGTCAAATCGTGGGCAATCCGTCAGCGGATTAGTTGTTATTTGGTGAGATCCTCCCGCAGGCTCTAGAGAGTTGTGCGGGGCTTTGGCATGTCTGATAATTTCCCTCTGCTTATACCCTACTCCTCCGATAAGTCCGGGGTCTGTCGCCCACGCTTACGCTCCGTTTTATCCATGTCTCCTCGCCCGAATTCGTGCAGTACGAATCGTCCGGATGCCCCCACTCCGGCGAATTTCTCCTTTGCCAAGTCTTCCTCGAATTGTGTGCCAGCGCCCTTTGAGTTTCTAAAGGCGCATGTGCTTCGTAATTTTCTGCTTAGTAATAGTCTGATGGATCCGCTGGGTTCATCTCGTATAGCCGTTGCCGCCTAGTGCCGCGCGGTCAGCTTCATTTTCGCGAAATGCTATTGTCGCCATCATTTTGCCGTCAGTTTTTGCCAGGAAACAACCCAACGGGATTCGATCCACAAACGCTACACCCTGAGGGATTCCGCCCAGAAGGACAAAGTTTAGATGCCTAACGTGTCAAACGGTGCTCTCCGAGAGAGAGTTGATTTTTCAAAGATCAAAACATCGATTCCAATCCCCAACTTGATTGAGGTGCAGAAGCGCTCGTACGAGCGGTTTCTGCAAATGGACCTACTACCCAAGGAGCGCGAGGACGCCGGATTGCAAAGCGTCTTTAGCTCCGTATTCCCTATCTCGGATTTCCGCGGATTGAGTCAGCTCGAATTCGTGGACTATTCGATCGGTAACTGGGAGTGCAAATGCGGGAACCTGAAAGGCCTGCACCACCTGCGCACCATTTGCCGTAATCCGAACTGCGGCGCCGAAATTCGCACCGATCCCTTCCACGCCGGCGACGTGCTATGCCACAAGTGCGGCACGTTCAATAAGAACATCGTCACGTTTTGCAATCGCTGCGGCGATCCTGTGGCTTTGCAACTGAAGTACGACGTCCCTGAGTGCGAAGAGCGCGGTATGACCTATGCCGCTCCGCTGAAGGTGACCATTCGCCTGACCGTCTACGACAAGGACGCGGAAACCGGCAACAAAACCGTTCGCGACATCAAGGAGCAGGAAGTCTTCTTCGGCGAAATCCCGCTGATGACGGACAATGGCACCTTCATCATCAATGGCACGGAACGTGTCATCGTCTCCCAACTCCACCGTTCGCCCGGCGTCTTCTTTGAACGCGTGCAGGCGCAGGGTTACTACCTTGGGAAGATCATTCCCTACCGGGGCAGTTGGGTTGAGTTTGAGTACGACAACAAGAATCTGCTGTACGTGCGCATTGATCGCAAGCGCAAGTTTTACGGAACCGTGTTTCTTCGGGCCTTGGGGCTGAAGACCGATTCCGACATCATCCGCGCCTTCTACAAACTGACCAGCATTTCATTGCGCGAGAGCAAGCTGTTCTGGGGCGTGAACGACAGCCTGGTCGGCATGAAACTGTCCCATGCCATCACCAATAAGGCCGGCGACCAAATTGTTCCGCAAGGCCGCAAAATCACCAACTCGGTCTATCGTGAGATCCAGAAGGCGAAGCTCGAACAGATCGAAATAGCGTCGAACGACCTCGAAGGCGCATATGTCGCCGCCGACGTCATCGACATGTCGACCGGGGAAGTTCTCGTCGAAGCCAATCACGAGTTGACGTCCACCGTGATCGGCAAGCTGTCCGAGTCCGGCATTGAGAGCGTTGAAATCTTCTTCCCGGATCGGGATGAAGCCGGTAACGTGATCTCCTCCACGCTCCGCAAAGATGCGGTCAAGAGCCAGAACGACGCACTGCTCGAAATCTATCGCAAACTGCGGCCCGGCGATCCGCCAACTTTGGACACCGCCACCCAGCTCTTCCAGGGCATGTTCTTCGATCCTCGGAAATACGACTTTTCGCGCGTAGGCCGGATGAAATTCAACATCAAGCTCTACGACAAAGCCGACGCGACTGGGCTCGATAAGCGCACGCTCGATCAGAAGGACTTCATCGACACGATTCTGTATCTGCTGAAGCTCCGCAGAGGCCTGGGCGCAGTCGATGATATTGATCACCTCGGCAATCGCCGCGTCCGCGCGGTGGGCGAATTGCTCGAAAACCAGTTCCGGATCGGTTTGGTGCGTATGGAACGGGCCATCAAGGAGAAGATGTCCGTGTACCAGGAAATGTCGACGGCCATGCCGCACGACCTGGTCAACGCCAAGCCAGTGATGGCCGCGATCCGCGAGTTCTTCGGCTCCAGCCAGCTCTCGCAGTTCATGGATCAGACGAATCCGCTTTCGGAAATCACGCACAAGCGGCGTCTATCGGCCCTTGGACCTGGGGGTCTATCGCGTGAACGCGCCGGATTCGAAGTCCGCGACGTTCACCCCACGCACTACGGCCGCATCTGCCCGATTGAGACGCCAGAAGGACCGAATATCGGTCTGATTTCGTCGCTCTCCTGCTTTGCGCGGATCAACGAATACGGGTTCATCGAGAGCCCCTATCGGCGAGTTAAGGAAGGCGTCTTGGTCGATGAGGTCAAGATTCTGAACCCTGGCGCCACGCCGTTCAAAGTAAACGAAGTGATCCAGCGCGAGAAAATCGACAAAGCAGTTGGCGAGCTTTCCGGCAGCTCGGCGCAGCCGCCCGAGATCGAAGCCCATTGCGATTATTTGTCAGCTTGGGAAGAGGACAAATACATCGTTGCGCAGGCCAACGTGCCCATCGACGATCATGGCCGGATCATGAACGATCTGGTTAACGCGCGCCAGGCGGGCAACTTCGTTCTGAAACATCGTGACGAGATCGAGTACATGGACGTCAGCCCGAAACAGCTTGTCTCGGTCGCCGCCAGCCTGATTCCGTTCCTCGAAAATGATGACGCCAACCGCGCGCTCATGGGATCGAACATGCAACGCCAGGCCGTTCCGCTCCTCCGCGCCGATGCACCCTACGTGGGTACCGGTATGGAGCGCGTTACGGCTCGCGATTCCGGCGCTGTCGTTATTTGTAAACGGCCGGGAATCGTAGACTCCGTCGATAGCGAACGCATCATCGTTCGCGTGGAAGGCGGGGCGCACGAAGGACAAATGTCCCGCGAGGTGGGCGCCGATATCTATCAGCTCACCAAGTTCAAACGATCGAACCAAAACACCTGCATCAGCCAGAAGCCGATTGTCGACCAAGGACAAAAGGTGAAGAAGGGCGATGTACTCGCCGACGGACCCTGCACGGAGATGGGCGAGTTAGCCCTCGGTCGCAACGTCCTGGTGGCGTTTATGCCATGGCGCGGCTACAACTTCGAAGACGCCATCGTGGTCAGTGAGAAGTTGGTCAAGGAAGACTACTACACCTCGATCCATATCGAAGAATTCGAAGTGGAGAGCCGCGACACCAAACTCGGTCCGGAAGAAATCACCCGCGATATTCCGAACATCGCGGAATCGTTCCTCCGGAATCTTGATGAAAGCGGCATCATTCGCGTGGGCGCCACGGTCAAGCCTGGCGACATTCTGGTGGGCAAAGTCACGCCCAAAGGCGAGACGCAACTCACGCCGGAAGAAAAGTTATTGCGCGCCATCTTCGGCGAAAAGGCCGGCGATGTGAAGGATGCATCTCTATACTGCCCGCCCGGCATCGAAGGCACCATTGTTGATTGCAAGGTGTTTTCGCGCAAGGGCGCGGAACTCGATGAGCGCTCGAAGCAGATCCTCAGACTGCAGGAAGAGCGCATGCATCGCAATCTCGAAGACGAAAAGCGTATTTTGAGTGACGAGCGCGCCAAACGCCTGGAGCACCTGCTCGAAGGCAAGCAGTTAGTGGCGGACTTGCACGACGAAAAAACGAACAAGAAGCTGCTCTCGAAGGACCTGCCGCTGAGCCGCGACGTTCTCGAAAAACTGCGCGCCCGCGACTTGAAACGTATGCGCCTGAGTACTCGAGACGTCCGTCTGAACGAACAAATCGACGAAATCGAAGAGATGACGTCGCGTCAGATCGCAGTCCTTGAAAAGATCACCGAGGAAAAGATCGCCAAACTTCGCAAAGGCGATGAGCTTCCTCCCGGCGTCATCAAACTGGTCAAGGTCTACATCGCCATGAAGCGCAAGCTTTCGGTTGGCGATAAAATGGCCGGCCGCCACGGAAATAAGGGTGTGATCGCCCGGATCGTACCGGAAGAAGACATGCCCTATCTGCCCGATGGCACTCCGGTGGAAATCGTTCTCAATCCGCTGGGCGTTCCCTCGCGTATGAACGTCGGCCAGATTCTCGAAACGCATCTTGGGTGGGCGGCTGCCAAGCTAGGCGTCCACTTCGCAACCCCGGTATTCGACGGTGCAACCGAACGCGACATCAAGGCCAAGCTGGTGGATGCGGGTCTGCCGACGTCGGGCAAGATCCAACTTCACGACGGCATGACCGGAGCCGCTTTCGAACAGCCCGTCACAGTCGGCTACATCTATATGTTGAAGTTGAGCCATCTCGTGGACGACAAGATCCACGCGCGCTCTATCGGACCGTATTCGTTGATCACGCAGCAGCCGCTCGGCGGTAAGGCGCAGTTCGGCGGACAGCGGTTCGGCGAAATGGAAGTCTGGGCTCTTGAGGCATACGGCGCAGCCTATATTCTTCAGGAACTGTTGACGGCCAAGTCCGACGACGTGTACGGACGCGCCAAAATTTACGAAGCGATCGTGAAGGGTGAAGCGGCCGCCGAACCGGGCGTGCCCGAATCGTTCAACGTATTGATCCGCGAGTTGCAGAGCCTCTGCCTCGATGTCGAGCTGATGAAGAAGCCGCGCGAGTTGCAGGATCTGGCTCATGCCGCCGACTAACAGTAATTAGGCAAAAGTGGGCGGAGCGTCAAAGATTGGGACCCAGCGCTCCGGCCACTGCCGCTTCCGGAAACGGGCCCGTGGTCATAAGGAAATTTAAGGACAATTCATGTATCGATCCTCTCCGTACGACAGAGCCAATCTCATCGCCGACTTTGATTCCATTCGGATCAGTCTCGCCTCTCCGGAGAAAATCCGGAGCTGGTCACACGGTGAAGTCACCAAGCCGGAGACCATCAATTACCGCACCTTCAAACCCGAGCGCGACGGACTCTTCTGTGCCCGTATATTCGGCCCGGTAGCCGATTGGGAATGTTTGTGCGGCAAATACAAGCGGATGAAGCACCGCGGCGTAGTTTGCGACAAATGCGGTGTCGAAGTAACCCTCTCGCGCGTCCGTCGTGAGCGCCTGGGGCATATTGAACTCGCCAGCGCCTGCTCCCATGTGTGGTTCTTCAAAGGTCTGCCGAGCCGCATCGGCTACCTGATCGACATTACGCTCCGCGAGTTGGAGCGCGTACTCTACTACGAAGCGTTCGTCGTCATCGATCCAGGTGAAGCCTCCGATCTGCGCATGGGCGAAGTCATCAGTGACGAGCGCAAGCGCCAGCTCGATCAGGAGTTCCCCGGCAAATTTGTTTGCATGATGGGCGCCGAAGGCGTCAAAGAGCTGCTGCGGCGGCTCGATATCGAATCACTCAGCCTCGAAATCCGTGAGAAGATGCGCACGGAAACTTCGGCCCAAAAGAAGCTGAAGTTCGCCAAGCGCCTCCGCGTTGTCGAGAGCTTCCGCAAGTCCGGCAACAAGCCCGAGTGGATGATTCTGGATGTCATTCCCGTCATTCCGCCGGAGCTTCGGCCGCTGGTGCCGCTCGATGGCGGCCGCTTCGCTACGTCCGATCTCAACGATCTCTATCGCCGCGTTATCAATCGCAACAACCGTCTGAAGAAATTGATGGAGTTGCATGCTCCCGACGTCATCGTCCGCAATGAAAAGCGCATGCTGCAGGAAGCTGTGGACGCGCTGTTTGACAACGGACGCCGCGGCCGTGTACTGCGCGGGGCCAACAATCGCCCGCTCAAATCACTGTCCGACACGTTGAAGGGCAAGCAAGGGCGTTTCCGCCAGAACTTGCTCGGCAAGCGCGTCGACTACTCTGGCCGCTCCGTCATCGTGGTCGGTCCCGAGTTGAAGTTGCACCAGTGCGGTCTTCCCAAGAAGATGGCGCTAGAGCTTTTCAAGCCATTCATCTATCACCGCCTGGAACAACGCGGCCACTGCACCACCATCAAACAAGCCAAGGAATTGGTGGAGCAGCAGGATCCCGTGGTTTGGGACATTCTCGAAGAAGTAATTAAGGATCACCCGATTCTGTTGAATCGCGCTCCCAC
>DATBEF010000006.1:0-4317 GCA_036269625.1 Bryobacteraceae bacterium
CCTCGAGCGTTTCATGGATGCACTGAGTTGTATCGACCAATGTTGCATCAGCGATGAGACTCTGGAGCAACTGCCGGCTCCTGCGCAAGTCGGCAAGACGAAGGTCGGCGGTATCGACTTCAACAAGGCACGCATGCGCTGGGTGGCGGAGGCAGTTCTGGTTCTTTCCCCATTGCCTGCTGGGTTCACGGCTTCCGAGTTAGCACGTCAGGTTCGGACAATCAGTCAACAGAGCGAGTCGGAATACGGCTCTCGTCGTGCCGCCTATGATCTAAAAAAGCTCCGAGGCAAACAAATCGTCCGCCGCATTGCCAAGTCGCAAAGATACACACCCATTCCAGAGGGACTGAAAACCATGACCGCACTGGTGGTTCTCCGTAACAAAGCAATCAAGCCGTTACTCGCCGCTTCGCAGCGACTCAGATGGCCGCGCGGAGCACAAAATCCAACCCCACTCGACAGGCATTACGAGACCATCCGCGTTGCCATGCAGGGCGTGCTTAACGAACTGGGGTTCGCCGCTTAAAACATCGATAATTATTTTTTCGGGCTTCGCCCTTAAACTCCTAACCGCGCCTTGTCGCGTGATCACGTAAGTGAGTCATCAGGGCCGCGGACGCTGCTTCGTTGTCCAGCGTTTCCTATTTGTTGAGGCCTGCAGAGAGCCGGCCCCAGACGCCGAAGGCATCGGCGAAGGCCTTGCCGTTGGGCGTTCCGACACCTGTGACATTGTCCCAGCCGGGCGTGGTTGTTAGTCCGGAATCGGTCCCGAAGGTGAGCACAAAAGTTGTGTCTTGCGTGAGAAGGGCATCCACGAGCGCGCTATAAAAGCGCGTCGTATTTTCCAGGGGAGCAGCGAGTTGCGCTGCCGTATAGGTGTTGATGAGGAAGTTGGATTCCTGAATGGTTGCGGTCACGTTGTTTGGAGAGCTGTAAGGCAGCACATCCGTGATGGTTCCCTTGGGCATGTGATAGAGATAAGGCGCAGCCTGACCTAGCGGGGAGCCAGCCTCCTGGTTTGCAATCGCCCAGAGGGCGGAGAACATGGGGCAGGAGAGGCTGGTGCCGCCCCAGACCTGGTACTGAAGCGGCGGAAAAACGCCTGGCTCGGTGATGGCGATGACGCCCCCGGTATGGGGATCAGCCAGCCAGGAGATGTCCGGAAGTTTGCGTTGCGTACCGGGCAAGCTCGATTGGTAGGAGGGTTTGGAAAAGAAGGCGCTGGGGCCTCCACCGGAGCCGCCTATGAACCCCACGTTCAGAGGAGGATCAAAAATCGTACCGGATTGAATGAGCTGCGTCTCGTTGTTTCCCCATCCGGTCTGGAATGCGATGGTCTTATTCCGATTGAGGGCCAGCGTGACGCCACCGACCGCAGTAGCGTAAGGAGAATCCGCCGGGGCGCTGACGGTTGGTGGATTGAATTGGGGGAAGTCGAAGGTATAGTCGCCGGAGTCGCCGCTGGAGTAGTTTGCGGAGACGCCCAGCACGGCTGCGACTTGGTTAATCAGGTTCTCGGTGGTCAAGATATTGATAGGTGTCCCCGATTCTTCACTGGTAAAGCTGCCTGAAATCACGTTTCCTAAGCGATTGACGGCAGAGAAGAGAAGGGCAGTATCGACATCCTGAAAGGTGGCGGTCGGAGGGACCACCAGGTCGATCCTGGCTCCCGGTGCGATGGCGTGGGCCCACTCGACATCGATATTGATTTCCGCATCGGGCGCGGAGCACGTCGACGGAGTTGGATAGGGAATAATCTTGAAGTTCGCTGAGTTCAGCGACGGCAGGCCGAATCTCGCCGAGAAGGCGTTGGCGTCTTGGGTAATGGTGGGCGAACCGCACCAATCGATAATGACGATGGTTTGCCCCGTGCCGTCAAACCCTTCCTTGTAGAGGCCGTTCAAATGGTAGGCGGTGTGGATATCAGAAGGTATGTAACCGCAGCCCGCAATATTGTTGGTTCCGTTGTAGCCGTTGCCTTTGTAGGTAGCTGTGGGAAAAGCGCCGCCCGTCGTATATGTTTCGGTCTTCGGGCCTGTGAAGCAGTATGAAGTAAAGAAGTCGGAATCCGCGCCGCTGGCGGCATTTTGGAAAGTTCCGGGCTGGCTCTGCTGGCCGAAACCGCTGGCCTGGGCCATCATGGGGTGTTTGTATTCCAGGTTGTCCAGGCCATAGACTGCCGAAACCAGCGTTCCGGCGGGTCCCTCAACATACGGATCTTTGGTGTTGCCCCGGTATACTTTGCCGTTTACTTCAAATTTCTCAATTGGCACACGAAAGGCGCTGGTGGCTGAGGCGACTGTGCCGCGGGCTCTGACGAAGAAGTTGGCAGGACCGACTGCAACCACCTGCAGGTTGTGCGACTTCAGAAATTGCTCGATGGTTTTTTCTTCGTTCGCAGTGGGCGCAAATCGAGCGATGAACTCGTTCGGATCGAGCCAGTTGCGGTAATTCGGCGAGTTGGGATCGTAAAGCTCTCTGGCGAGCGAATCCAGCTCGCCGCGATTGTGCAAATTCAGCCAGATACTTAAGTCGATGGTCGTGGACGGATTTTCGGGTCCGAGGCTTTTCCCGGTGGACGCGAATTTTGGGGTGTTATTCCCGACGAATTGCCCTCCGGCGGGAAGCGGGTTCTGACCTGCTCGCGATGCAGAACCGATCAGTAGTAGTCCAAATGCCGTATAGAATCGGCAAACGGCTCGTCTTTTTGTCATATTGCCTCCGAAATGCAAAATGTTCCGACTGGGGAAGAATAACCGGAGAATGCCGGGATTCCTAGAAGTCCAAGGAAATTTTTTAATACTAACAGTACTCTCAGGACTCGGAGGGATTGCGGGATTTATCTGACGACGGAAGCTACAGTGGTTTGCGTCGGCTCTGAGGCTTTACGAACGGTGATGGTTCCGCGACCAGTCACTAAGTCGACGGAGGGTCCGGAGCCCGCCGAACCTTCGAGGCGCGCGCCGCGGCCGGAGGTCTGCTCCTTGAGGTTGTCACCGAAATCGTTTTCGACCTGGCCGCTATCAGTGGTTGCGGTCAAGGCGAAGCCGGCGGCGAGAGGGAGGGCGAGGTCGATGTTGCCGGAGCCGGTGTGCGCGGTGATCTTGGCGAGAGGAAGCTTGCCGGGTTTAAGATCGAGGTCGCCGCGGTCGACCGAAATATCCATCGCGACGGTAATACCCTCCAGGCTGACGTCTGTAGAATGCGCATTCACTCGCAGGGGGCCGACGACGTCCTGGATATTCAGACTTCCGCGATCGAGCCGAACTTCGCCGGGGATGCGATCGGCCTGGAGATCGGTATGCATATTCTGGAGACGGAGCACCTTATCCACACCGCGCAGGGAAAGCGTGCCAGTATATTCGCCGTTGATGACGACCTGACCCGCGACCCGATTCAGTTCGAGGTCGGAGCCATGACCGCGGAGGTCGACGTTTCCTTTCACATTCGTGCAGCGGATGAGATCGCTGCGGCGCGTTTCGACGTTGATGTTGCCGCCAATGTCCTGCAGACGCATCCCCGCATTACCGCTGTGCAACGAGAGGTCGCCGGCGATCGAGGCAACATCCAAATCACCGGAAGAGCCGTTGATTTCGACGCTGGCACCCTTTGGAACGGAAAGGTCGAGATTGGTCGTAACGGAGGTCCGATAGAGGGCGTGATTCTGGTTGCAGCGGATTACGACCGTATTGCCGTTAACCGCCACCTCTACCGGAGTCGCAGCGTCGGTTTGATCGGCCAGCGCATCCTTGAGCGCGCGCACCGTTTTGTGACCGGAAACGGTAAGTGAGACGCCATCGGCGCCTGTCACTTTGGCATCGCCGCGAAAATTTTCGATCACGATGTGCGGAGTTACGCCGACATTCTTCTGCGTGACATTGACGGAATACTCGTGCTCGTCGCCGAAAGCGTTATCAAAGCCGCGGCTCCAGTCGGTGTTCTGCCACCAGGTGTCAGAGTGGCGGCGGGCCTGGAAGAAGATAAAGCCTACAAGGCAGATTAAGACGACCACGAACCAGCCACCGCCGGAGATGCCGTTATTGGGAATCTGCCGCCGAGCCAAAGCGCGGAAGATCACTTCGAGGAGCGCGATTGTGCCCCAAAGGATGAGGAGATAGGGCCAATAGATAGCAATCCAATCGATCAACGGAAAATCGGGCGAGATGGCATGGAGCAAAAAAATAATGCCGATGAGGATGATGATCAGGGGACCGGTGATCGAGCCGCGAGGTCTCATCGGAAGGCGCCTCCGGGCGGTGGCGGTCCTGCCGGCGGCGGGGGCGGATATCCGCGCGCTTGAGGCGGAGGATACCCAGG
>DATBEF010000009.1:0-30082 GCA_036269625.1 Bryobacteraceae bacterium
CTATCGGCATACATCGGTGCGACCGTTGGCGAAATTGGGTTTCTACGCGGATTCTGGGCGGATGGCTCGCGGCGGCTTGCTTGGCTTGAGGACTACGCTGCCTCACTCGCGGCGTCGGGCGATTTGCCCGTGCCTCTAGCGTTGCGCCATGGCATTCGATTTGATCATGTGTCCTTCACATATCCCGGCACGTCGCGCGTTGTGCTCGAAGATGTCTCGCTAACGCTGCCCGCAGGAGCGGTGGTAGCGATCGTTGGAGAGAACGGGGCTGGAAAGACGACGCTGGTAAAGCTGCTCGCGAAGCTATATGAGCCATCTTCGGGTTCCATTCTTGTGGATGACACGCCTCTCGGTCGCCTTCCCGCGGCCGAATGGAGGGCGTGTCTCGCGGGGGCATTTCAGGATTTTTTTCGCTTTGAATTTAGGGCGAAGCAGACCGTTGGTTTAGGGGAAGTTTCGCGACTCGATGATGAGCCGGCGGTGGTCACGGCGGTCGATCGCGCCGGCGCCGGCGATGTGATAGCCCGCCTCAAATCAGGGCTTGATACGCAACTGGGTCCGGCTTGGCCCAGTGGCGTGGATTTGTCGTTTGGGCAATGGCAAAAACTTGCGCTGGCGCGTGGATTCATGCGTGATGAGCCGCTACTGCTGGTCCTCGACGAACCGACGGCCGCCCTGGACGCGGAAACTGAACATGCGCTGTTCGAGCGCTACGCTGCGGCCGCACGTGGCGAGAAGCGTGCCGGCGGCCGTATCACAATACTGGTGTCGCACCGCTTCTCGACAGTTCGGATGGCTGATCTGATTGTTGTTCTGGATGGGGCTCGACTGGTGGAGGTTGGCAGCCACGATGAACTAATGGCAAAGAATGGTCAGTATGCGGAGCTATACGCTATCCAGGCCGCCGCGTATCGCTAACCTTTTCCAGAGCCCTCGACACTATACAAAAAGCTGCTTTCTCCGTACCAGCATCCAGGTCACTATCAGTTGTCCCGCGGTGAGTAACACCGCAACTCCGAAGAGCGGATAGCCGGATGTAATCAGAGAGCTTAGAACAGCGTCGATTCCCAGATATTCCACAATCTTATGGAAATTCAGGGCGGCCGAAATAACCAGAAACAAGGCAGGGAAAGGCACCCATATGGCCCACTCCGCATCAAAAATCATGGCAACGGCCAGGAAGAATCCAATACCTACCCAGTGGAAACCAATTATATAGAGTAACCACACCGCCGATAGCCCTGGTTCTCCTGCCAGTAACTGCGTATGTCTTAGTAACTCGTAAGATCCCAACAAGGCCGCCACATTGAGGGAACCGAATCCGAGGCACACCAGAGTTTTGCCGGCCACGATATCCAGCGTGGATACCGGGAGGGTTCGGATGAATAACATGACCTTGTCTTTTTCCTCCGCCACCGCGAAGCGGTAGCAGATCATAAAGTTGCCAATCAGCGCAAAGGCTGCCGACAGGATCAGCGTTAGTCCGGGAAGTGCTTTCGGGAGCTGCACGCGGAGAATAACGATTCCGGCGATTTCAACCAGGAAAAGCAGAGGTAGAAAGAATTTCTGCAGGCCAATATCTTTAGCAGCGAGTCTGTATATGTTTTTCATTGAACTAACCCCAAGTAGTAAGATTCCAGAGATCCGATGCGCGCTTTGATGGCGGACATTTCTTCGCTAGCGATCACATGTCCGCGATCGACGACTAGAAGATGATCGGCAACCTGTTCGGCCTCGCCCAGATTGTGGGTTGAAAAAAGAACGGCCTGCCCTTCTGTTTGCGCAGCCGACTTGATCATTTTCAGGACTTCTGCCCGCGACCTCGGATCGAGACCCGAAGTCGGTTCGTCGAGCAGCAGAACGTCGGGGTTACGCGTCAGCGCCAGCAAGAGACTTAGCTTCATGCGCGTGCCTTTGGAAAGATGCCGGATCTTCTTCGAAAAATCGAGCGCCAGCATTTCGCCGAGTTTCCGGCAACGCGTGGCGTCCCAATCCGGATAGAAAGTGGAGGTGAACTTGACTAGTTGGGCGACGGTCATCTGGCGATAGTAGAAGGCCTCCTCAGGAACAAAGCCGATTCGGTTCCGATATGCAATCTCATCGTCCTGTGTCAGTGATCCCAATGTCACCGAACCCTGATCCTTGCGTATCAGGCCTATGAGCAGGCGCATTGTCGTGGTCTTACCCGCACCGTTGTGCCCCAGCAAGACAGTCACTTGTCCCGGCTTTAAATAGAATGAAAGCGGGCCCAGTTCGAAACCTTTCAGCCGCACTTTCAAGTTGTCCACAGTTAGCGGCAAACGTTGCGGAAAAGCCGTTTCGGGTTCGCTCTCGGCTGGATGATTTTCGATTTTCGTCAATTTATCTTTCCTCTCTCATCCAACCTACGTATCAAGCGGCTAATTGTTACGCGGCTGCCACGCGCCGGCTCGCGCGGCCACGTTAAGGCCAGCTATTATCAGCAGGCCCAATAGGATAGAGGCCGATACCCAGTAACCCGCGGCGGCGTGATGGGGCCACAGCTTGGCTGCGAGATCAAAAATATTGCGCACCATAAGCGCGAGAGCCAGGCCCAGAAAGGCGAGCGCCGCAATGCCATACGTTAATAGAATGGCCGCATGTTTTGTGCTTAATCGCGGCCTGAGTTCTTGCCGAGGATTAAAGCCGGGAATCCGTGAAGTCAAGTACCGGAATGCGGAACTGCGCAAGTTCGGCATACCAATGGTATCTGCCAGTGCCCAATATCCGTCCAGACGCAGGAATGGGATGAGGTTCAAGACAATCCGCACGAACAAACAGAGTCCCAAGACGAAGGCGATCTCGTGAAAGGCTCCAAATTTGGTAACCAGCCAAAAGGCCGTGATGAAAATTAAGAACATGCTTTCGACGTAAAGCCCGGCCAGCGCAATGGCCACTCGTTTAGTGCGCTCCGGCAGCATCCAAGCGGCTGAGACATCCGCGTACGCTCCCGGATTAAGGAAATAGAAAAGTATTCCCACCTGCTTGACCGCCACCCCATAGCGGTCGCACATCATGACGTGCGAAAGCTCATGAATAACTGCTGAAACAGCCAGCGCCGAATAGAGGACCGGCCACCAGGCAAAATTGCGAAAAATTATAAGTTCCCAGCCATACCGTTTCCAGGATGTAGCCACGGCCGCGCCAACAAATATCAAGGCGAGTGCCCAAAGTCTGAATGTCCACGGATGAAATAAGACACGGGCGACTGGGCGTAGAACCCGGACTAAGGGCTGGGGGTCGAGAATGGGAATCCGGATATACAACGGGTTCCATCTAGTTGCCCGATTCACAATACCGGAGGGCTTCTGTTCGATGGCTGGAACTTCGCCTCCAATCAACAGCGCCGCAGCGTGGGCTTGGGCAACTAGTTGAGCAGTAGCGGGCGAGCGCTCCAGACCCTCGGCGAAAGCCGCCGCGATTGAATTTCGCGCAGGCTTGCCGGGCTGAAGGCTCTCCAAAACACGGAACGCTCCTTCAGAAAACAGGAACGTTTTTCCCGTCTCCGGGTTACGGACAATCACGCGCTTGCCTTGTGCCGTGACCTGGCGCGACGTGGTCAAATCCGGCCGCAAAGCTCCACAATCGAAAGCCAGAATATTGAAACTGAATTCGCTCATAACATTCGACTCCGTTATAGAAATGGGTGTGGAAAGGGATTGATGCTGTTGCCGCATGCGCGTAGCCGCGGGACAGCTTGCCTGCGGTAGCGGTGATCGGGCTCCAGAGGAACGGCATGTGGCGCCATTATTTTCACTGCGCGCACAGGGATCTCCGCGAGGTCCGGCGTGGTTAAATCAACCGCGACGATTTCGCGAAAATGTTTCTTGAGCCGATTAACAAGAGACCGCAAGGTTTCTCTTGACGCACTTTCTTCTCCCACCGGCTTCGACTCCGCGGAAGAAGTAATAAAGCTCAATTCCTTTTCAAATTCCAGGCGTGTGTAAACCAGCGGGTGCCACTTCCAATCCGTCACATTGGAGAAGTCGGAGTTAGGAGACCAATCGGCGTCTGCGCCGTCGAGGTGAAGAGCCAGCGCTTGCTGGACTGAAACAGCCTCCGCCAAAGCCTTTCTGCAAGCGCATTCCAGGTTTGGTTTCGCCGCGGATCCAACGGCCACGATGGGCCGGTTTGCATGCCGATGTCGCAACACGGCTACTGCCGTTGGCACCTGTAAGTCATTGGTTATATCGACGAATGTCACGGTCGCGCCGCTCGATCCCAACGAGCGTTCCACCTCCGCTTCGAGAAGCGAGCCAGGAGTCGGCAGCAGACGGGGTCCAGCGCGCCGGGCGGCCCACATGAGCGCGAAGGCGTCGCGCTCGCAGGTTTCGTATAAACCCGACAAGCAAGCCTCTTCCCAGTTCCATCCGGCGGCCATTCCGGTGGAAAGACTGGGGCCGATACACTCCTCGCGCTGACCTGGTTTGTACGGTATGTAGACAAGCGCTGACGGCACATAACGCGTCTCACCGCTGTGCAGGCAAGTGGCCGGCGTCCACCACACGCGGGAAGCTTCGGTGAATGGAACGAATGGCCAGCCGGGCTGCCGATATTGTTCTTCGGTGTACAGCGGAAAGCTTTCGCCGCATAGGAAACGCTCGTCCAATGCCTTTCCCCAAATCCCATTGGACGGATCAAAAAAAGCGCCGCAGTATCTTTCTACAGCCTCAAACAGCGCTCTTGTTACAGCTTCCTCTACAGTGAAGCCGGCCCCGCCGGGCGTCTGGATTTCGCCGCAGCAGCCCAGAATGCGCGCATCGGCCAACTCGGCGTAGGCTGAATAAAATCGCGTATAACTGTCGCGCGAAGGATAGAGTCCCAGCCGCCGCACGATGCCAGTTGCCGCTGACGTGAGGTGTGTCGCCAGCGCGTCTATGTTCCTGGCGGGAACAGTCGCCTGCGCAATCACAACGTTACTTCTTCTCGCCGAGCAGGAAGCAGATCAGCGGCGCTTCATCCACGTTATTCACACCAAGCAAATTGCCCAAGTCGTCATCGAAGAAACCGCCGAGCGCGCAGGTTCCCATGCCGCTAGCGGTGCCGGTTAGATAGAAGCTTTGCAGTAGCGCGCCGGCATCGTTCATAACGAAGCGGTAGCCGCGGTGCAGGTACTTGGAAAAATTGCGATGGAACATGGCAGTGACCGCCAAAATGACCCCGGCATTGCGGCACATATCCACATAGGTAGTCACCTTAAGAAAGTCATTCAGGCAAGCGCCGGGACGAACCGACTCCAGACAATGATCCTTTGGGTTGTAATGATAGATGCCTTCGGTGAGTCCTTCGACGTTGAAGACAAGCGGGTAGATCTCGAGCGGGTAAAGCCCTCCTGCGGATGTGGTCGGGCGGAAATACTGCGTTTCCGCGGTACCGCTGATAGGCAGACTGCGCGTCAGTCCATAGCTGCCGCCGAGCACATTGCTTAACTGTTCAAGAGTGATGGGGCGCCCTGAAAAAGCTGCTCCGGGCTGTGAACTGATGGACTCGCGCAGGTTGAATGCATCGGCCACCGACATTGAACCCAGGTTGACTTTCGGCAGCGGAACACTGGGATGCCCACGATAGGTTTTCCAGCTGCGCGAAAGCATTCCGCGAATCTTCGGATCCCTGACGATGAGCCCCACCCGCTTGGACAACAAACCGATGTTTTCGCTATTCAGCTTTGTCGTCTCGTGAAAGGTCTCCGCGACCGAATGGTCATCCTTATCGAAAATCGAAACAATGGAATACTCGACGGCTTGCACTTCCTTAGCGGTCATGAAATGAATCTCCTTTTTGAAAGTCAACTCGTCTGTCTATGGGAATGGATGAGGATCCGGGTTCCACTCGCTGTGAATCGGATCTGTGAGACCAAGTCTGGCTGGCACTTCGCTATAGCGCGGAATCGCCAGAGCGGGCATGGTGTGTACCGCGGTCAGATGAGCAAGGCCGGGCACAATCACTTTGGGCACATAAAATCCCAGATCGGCCATTTCAGGTGTGGTTAAGTCCAGCGCAATCGGCTCAAGCCCCTTGTCCGCGAGAGCATCAATGCAGAACTGCAGCGCCGTTTCAGGAGTTCGTGAAGCAGGCGAGTCCGCCAGCACAGGGCGCGATTTCGGGGTCTTCAAAATGAAATCGGCACGGCTGATGTGTTCGGGAAAGCAGTACGTGTACAAGTGATCCTCAAACGTCATCAGATTGCTGAAATCGGGTGCTGGACGCCAGCTCTTCCGTGACTTCACAAGCTCTCTTACCCAGGCCGTGCCTTGCGATCCTTCTGTGAGTGCTTTCAGACATGCGTCCCGCTCCGATACGCGCGCCGCCGCGCCCACGTTAATGAATGGGCCTTTTTCCGTTACGCCTCGGCCGATGCAAAGCACTACCGGGACCGGCAAATCGAGGCCAATGCTATACAGTTCAAACTTCACGCTCGGGCATTCAAAGTAACGGCTGTAGACGCGCTGCAGAAAAGGATCGTCCTCAATCTGCAGGCGGGAAGGGGGAATGCGCCGCATCCAGGTAATCATGAATGCATCGCGTTCGATTGCCTCGCAGATCCCAGAGAGCAGGGCTTGCGACTTATTGGTATGGCAAGCCTGGCCCGACGACACACCCGTTGCAACCATGGGCGCCTTCTTTGGATTGTCTAAGAGGTAAGGTGTGTAAACCATCTCGGCCGGCACGTATCGGGTTTCACCATTTACCATGGACTCACCCTTTGCCCAGTACAAGTGCAAATCGGGATGCCATCGCGTCAGAAAACAGTTTTTCTGTTCGTAAATGTCGTCTGTGTAGAGCGAGAAACGGTCCATGCCGACGGCCTGCGGACCAAGTTCAGTCTGGCTGGCGTACGTCAGATCATTCCAGTCGTAGCAAGCTGCGCAGTATCGCTCGATCGTCTCGCCGATGGCGCCGATCGTCGCCTCTTCTGAACTGAATCCACTCGCGCCTTGCGAGCCGGGAATCCAGGTAGGAGAAATATTCTGCAAATTCGCCGTGATACTGGAGACGGTGTACATGCGCGGCTCTCCCGGGCCGGAAAGAATCTGTTCCAGCCGGCTGATTAAGCCCGCGGGCCCTACCAGCGACGCGGTTGCATGTTCGATGACTTTCTCCAAAGCGCTCATTGGCGTTAGCTCCAAATCCGTTGTGGCGGCAGTCCGTTGACTGAACTGCAGTGGGAACAGCGTGGCAGTTTCAATACCGGGTGCAGCTCAGTCTTGAATTCCGACAAACTGAATGTCATCAGACGCCCGCTTGTGACTGGAGTGGAATCCGGGCTGATGGCGCGTACGACTTCCATTGCCGCAAAGCCAGCAAGAATGTCGGCCACTGGGGGCGCCAAGCCGAAATCGAGGGGCTGGTCCAACCGATGAACATGAGCCGCGAAGGCGTCATGCCGGTCCACGTAAGGAAGATGGCTCTTGTAACGCAGTTCGTAGCATTTGTAGCAGGCGGTCACGCGCGGACGAATGGTTGGACCAACATGCACGACATCGCCATCGAGCAGCGCCACGCTCGTCCATGGAATCTTCTGCGATACGGCCGCGAGGTTCAACTTCTCAAGCCAGGGATAGAACAGAATCGGCCCTTGGACCAGCGCCACCATCATGTTCATACCTTCAATTTCTTTGCCCCAGTCCCCCACGTCTTCTGGGCGGGCGCTGACAGTCGTGACACGGGTTCTGGACCCTGCCACACGCGTTTCATCGGACAATACGTCGGACCAGCGGCGGCCGGCGTCCGCGCCATCGAGCACCCGGCATTGTTGCGCTTCCAGCTTTCTGACGGTATCGGGCGCAATCAAAGTGATCTGACGAACTCCGAACTTCGCCAATGCCGAGATCAGCAGCGGGGCCACCGGACCGGAATTCAGAATGCCAATATGGGCCTTCCGCAGCGCAACCAGAGTGGCGTAGCGCGAGCCCGACGTCCCGAAGTAGCGGGCCATCGTCTCCAATTGCCAAAGATCGTCGCTTGCCAGTTCCGGCGGAACCGATTCCACTTCCCTGACTAAACCTTTCTTTTCGAGCACGGAAACAATCTGTTCAATAGACTGAGCGGGGAACGTCGACCCTAGCTCGCCTTTAACCTGTTCCAATGTTCGAGTTCCATCCAGAAGGGGCAGCAGCTTTGGGATCAAGCTGTGAACCACGCTTCCTCGAATCTCGGCGGACTGTCCTGGACTCTTCAAATGAAGCGCCCCGTTACTCATCGGCACCGTGTACATCTCCACTAACTGCAAGAGCCGACCTGTGCCTACGGCTTCTGTTGCTGGCTGATTCATTGTGTCTCCTTCTCTTATTCGTCCAGTAACATCACTTACTAAGTGGACCTTGGTACTCCAATGAAGTGGGGCTTTCGCTCGGCTGTGCTTAGATCAGACTCGCGAAAGCCCCGAGGGGTTGAGGGTTACGCGGTAATGATGCAGCTCGACGAGGAGCAATTACAGCTTGACGACGTCACGCATCCGCCGGAAAGCGGCACGATACGGTCTTCGAGTTGTTCGAAGACAAAGTCATCTGCGGTTACATTCTGGCTGAGTTCTGAGGCGAACTCTTCTGTGGTGGCAACTACTTGTTGATCTTTCATGCGGGCTCCTTTAGGTTCTATTTCTGGTGCAAAAGCGCTCTTGCGGCCAACATACGCGTCACCCGGCAATACGTTACGACTAGGAACAGATTTTTTTGAGAAATTCTTTTCCAGCCACTTTGCGTTAAAAAGTTAGGCTCCGTTGAAACACATTCGAGGTTGCTCCGTAAGCACGCCAGACAGGAGCGAACATGCGGTGCAATTCAAATCTCCTATATAAAGCGGGAACAGCCCTCCGGAATCTGATCGTGTTCGCGGCGGTAAACGCCCTGGTCCCGTCCGGTCTCTCCGCTGAAACAAAGATAAGCGGTCAGATTACCGTCATCGTGCAGGATGCTTCGAATTCAGTTGTGTCGGGCGCCCAGATAGAGATTGATGGACAAGGCAAGCGCCTCGAGGCCGCAACCGATCAAAAAGGCGCCTATTCCTTACACCAGGCACCGCTCGGTTCTTATAAGGTAAGTGCCCGCGCTGCCGGCTTCAGCCCGGCCGAAGCGAATTTTGACCTTACGGCCGCCTGGCCCGATCAGCATGTTCGCCTGGTCTTGCGCGTTATGGAACACCTGGAGCAAGTTGAGGTCCAAGGTGGGACGAAAGCCAACTTCTCAAAGGGCTTGGGGGCCCAAGTCCTGGGATCGCATGAGATAGCCCTTCTTCCGGACGATCCAGACCAGTTGCGAGCGCGGCTTCAGTTGTTGGCGGCAGCGTCCGGCGGCTCTTCCGGCGACGCGCCGATTCAGGTGGATGGATTTCTGACACAATCCAGCATTCCCTCCAAGTCCGCTATTCGCGAAATCCGCATTAACCCCGATCTTTATTCGGCCCAATACCCCAATCAGCCCATCTTCGGCGGCGGCCTCATTGAGATTGATACGAAACCGGCACTCGATTCCGTGCATGGAGGATTCGGCTGGACGTGGAACGATTCATTGCTGAATGCCCGCGACCCGCTTGCAGCCACGCGAGCGCCTCTTTCGAAGAATGTCTGGAGCGGTGAACTTTCAATGCCGATCATCAGGCATCGTCTCAGCTCTTTCACCAGTATCGAGAAGAAGAACCTGAACGAGTATGGGGTCGTCGATGCAGAAACGCTCGGCACGGATCTGACACCGCAACGTGTTGTTGAGAATGTAGCCACGCCCCAGCATTTCCTGTCGGCCATGGAGCGCTTGGACCTGCAAGTCAATCCGTTGAACCTCATCGCTCTGCGCGTCACCCGTCAGTCCAACGACGTGGATCATTTTGGCGCGGGTGCACTAACGCTGCCGGACGCCAGTTCTCGCCAACAGTCGCAACGCACCGAAGTTCAGCTAAGCATGACTTCCACCTTGAGCCAATCTCTGCTCAACGAAGCTCGACTTGGATTAACACTCGACAAGACATGGCTCACTCCTTACTCCAACACGCCGGCAATCAGCGTGGCGGGTGGATTTCTAAGTGGAGGCTCCGGCTCACAATACTCGACGGACGCGCGCAAAAACCTCGAGTTAAGCGACACCTTGTCGTGGGCGCTCCCGAAACACACCATTCGCGCAGGCTTTCAAGTGTTGCGATTCGGCATCGATCAGCACCAGGGCGCCGGCTTCAACGGCCAGCTGCTTTTCGCCGGCGGCATCTTCGGTTCGGACGGCCTCTATCTCAGCGGACTGGATCAATACCGTAACTGGCTGCTCAACGTTCCCGGCGTTACTCCCACCGTGGATCAGTACACGCAAGGCGCGGCGCAACTCGGCCTCGCGCAATGGCAAACGGCGCTCTTTGTCCAGGACGAATGGCAAGCCAGTTCCAAGCTCTCGCTCAGCATGGGACTTCGTTATGAGGCGCAGACCAACCCAACCGACCGCGGCAGTTTTGCTCCCCGCTTCGGAACAGCTTACTCATTCGGGAAGAGCAGGGAATGGGTAGTTCGCCTCCGCGCTGGAGTTTTCTATCGCCGTATTGATCCGGCAGTCGCGCTGGAGGACCTGCGATTGGGCGTAGGTCAACAAACCGACTTTCTGCAATATGGCTCGTCCACCATCCTTAATAACCGCTTGCCACTGGACGGAAGTATCAAACCAGGCTTATCGGTACAACCGCAACTGACGCTAGAGCGCCGCATTAAGGGCGGCACCACCATTCAGACAGGCTACACGGAACTGTATGCCGATCGCCTGTTGCATTCAGTCAGCGCACTGAACCCCATCGGCGCCGCTCTAGTGGAGAACAGTTTGGAATATCAATCGACCGGCGCCAGCCGCGGCTCTGTGGCGCTGGTGAATGTCAACAGCTCGGCTATCCGCAATCTCACGTTCTTCGGCGGCTATATGTATATGAACTTGAAGACGAATGCCGATTCGCCAAATCTCTTTCCTCAATCCACGGCTTACGGAAGCAGCGACTGGGCTATGCCGGCCTGGCAGAGCCGCCATCGTTTCTACGCCGGGGGCTTTGTGCGGTTGCCTGGCAAGGTCGAACTGACTTTTCTCACCGCCCTCACCGCCGGGAACTCTTTTGACATCACTACCGGCACTGATAATAACCAGAACGGCATCTTCAACGACCGGCCTTCCATCGTGACCGCTGGATTTCCGGGCGCAATCCTCACTCCATATGGATATTTAGACCCGTTCGCCGTAGATGGCAACCTGCCGCGGAACGTAGGACGCCTTCCCGCATCGTTCATTATCGATTCAGGCATCAGCCGGCGCTTCGGGCTTGGGAAAGCAGAGAAAAGCCGTAGCCTTACCGTAAGCCTGCGCGCCACCAATCTCACCAATCATTTCAATATCTCTGCGGTCGATGGAGTTCTGGGTTCGCCGCTGTTCCTTCAACCTACTTCGGCGGATCCCTCCAGAAGAGTGGAACTTGGCTTTCGATTCAGCTTCTAGTAATTCCCTCGCCGGCAGCGGCCGGGGACGACCACAACCGTCAGTCAACAATCTGTCAAAACCAGAAAGGAAAATCACATGAAACTCCAGAAACTAATGGTTCCGGTGGTCGTTCTAGGCCTCGGGGCTACCGTATTTGCAGCCGCGCCTCAAACTTCCGCGGACCGTCTCGTTGCAGTCTCTTCGTATGTCATGGACTACGAATACTTCGATCATTTCTACACCCAAGATCTGGCGGGCAACGCCAAATATTCGGAGATCGAGGCGTATGTAAAAGAGAATGGCGGCAAACCGCACACGACCGTCAAGCTTATTGAGAAAGCCAGTGGGTCGGCGGTTGTCTATTCAGACCAGATTCAATATGTCCCTCCCACAGCGTACGTCCCAAAGGCCATCACTGGCTTTGCTTTCCGCGATAATGCCGGCCAACCTGTGCGCTGGCGCTTTACGCTGGCCTATCCGCCTTCGGCGCAGGGTTCCGGTCTCACAACTCTGCCGAACGATCCGAACCTCAAACTGATATACCGCGATTCCGGCAGCCTCAGCGATGCGGGTTCCGCGGTCGAACTCGGCGGCAAGGTGGATGAGGTTCAGGTCTGGAAGGAAATCAGCCAGCCCCCGTATTTTGTCGCTTACCGTGGAACCTACACTGAGGGCGCGGAGACCACTCAGTTGCACACGAGCCTCGAAAAGCTGGAGTTCACCGGCCTCTCCGGTCTCAAAGCTGGCGCGCAATTCCAAGTCGTCGCTGCATCCGGCAAGGCTCGCAAGCTCTCAGTCGAGAGCCAGGCGAACGGTTTGGTGATCAAGCAACAGCCCGATGAGAATGGAATTTCTCGCGAACTTCTGCTGACCTCCGACGCGCAAGGCTATGCGGTCCGTTCCCTAAAGGTTCTGGACGGTTCTCATTACTCGACTGTCACCTTCACGCCGGCGCTTCAACTATCTGCCGTTGCGGATGGCCCGGCATCTGAGTTTCAGATCGTGGCGGACAAGAACCACAAGCTCGGCAACGGATCGGCGCATCTGGCCCATACCGCCAATGGCTCGCAACTCGTTTGGAAGGTAAATTCACCCAGCTGGGCCAAGAACCGCACTATCGTACAAACGCTCACTGGATCCGAACAAGGCGTCGCCCTCGCAATGGCGCGATAGTTTGAGCCGGACACGGAGGCCCTATGGAACAGCAAAGCTGTGTATCGACTCCGATCTGTCTTGGAGGACGCGAGTACCGCGCTCCCAAGACCGTCGGAGGAAGAATCAGAAGCGCTGATGAGACACTTCGCCTCATTCAGCCCTATCTCGGAGTGGCCGGCATCACACGGCTTGCCAACGTCACCGGACTTGATCGTCTGGGGGTGCCTGTTGTTCTGGCCATTCGGCCCACCGGTCAAACGCTATCTACAAATGCCGGTAAGGGGCTGCAAGTGCCGGGCGCTCGTGTATCCGCGGCGATGGAAGGGATTGAAGTCTTTCACGCGGAGACCGTCGCGCCCATCCTCCGGCGCGCGCCCTGGCGGACCATCGAGAGCCAACACGCCGTTCTCGAACCAGGCCGCTTACCGTTGAAAGCCAACTGTCACCTGAATCCGGATTGGGCTCATGACTGGCTGTTCGGATGGGATCTCATCGGCCAGCAACAGGTTGCTGTCCCCTTCGGTATCGTTTCGCTCGCGTACTCCGGCGCATGCTACGACTTCAGAATTTTTCAAAGCAGTTCGAATGGCGTTGCTTCCGGCAATCATCTTCTCGAAGCAGTGCTGGCTGGGCTACTCGAAGTGATTGAGCGCGACGCCGTCACCTGGCATGCGCTCGTTCACGGAGCAAATGCTGCGCCCGTTATTGCTTGGGAAACCTCGCCTACTGGAGCCTTGGGAGAACTGCTGGGGTTGCTGGAGCAAAAAGGCGTCAGCGTCTTTCTTCACGATTATTCAAACGATTTAGGTATCCCGGTGGTCAAGGCGTTTATAGCCGACGACCAATTTCCGGAACTCGGAATCTATCACGGCCATGCAGCCGCGCTGTCTACATACGACGCCTGCCTGAAAGCGCTACTCGAAGCCGTGCAAAGCCGCGCCGTCTACATCGCGGGATCCCGCGACGACATGCCCCGCGAGGTGTTCTCGCGGCGCCGTGATCGCCGCTCCGTACGCGCTCTCGCCGCTCAATTGGCCGCCGCGCCAAAGCAGCCGCTAATTCATCGCGATCTCACAACTAATACGCTCGAAGGTGACATTGCCGTCCTGCTGCAGGTTCTGCGGCGAAACAACATCCACCAGGTGGTCGTCATCGACCTGACTCAATCGGGCTGGCCCATCCATGTTGTAAAGGTTATTGTGCCCGGTCTCGAGGGCTACATCACTCCTCAATACCGCGCCGGCAGTTTTCTAGCTGAACGAATTCGAGGCGCCCAATGTGCCGCTTAGTATTTCTTGGCCCCAGCCTCGATCTCGAAACCGCTCGTGGTCTCTTAAGCGACGCCATCTATCTGCCTCCCCTGCGCCAGGCTGACTTGTTGAGCGCCGTGCGCCGCTACCAGCCCCACGTCATCGGCATCGTTGACGGCTATTTTTTGCAGGATCTCTCCGTGTGGCACAAAGAGATTCTTTATGCACTGCAGCGCGGGATCGCAGTATATGGCAGCAGCAGCATGGGCGCCTTGCGAGCGGCGGAAATGGCGCCTTACGGGATGCGAGGGATCGGTACCGTCTACCAGGCTTTCGCTGACGGCACTTTAGTGGATGATGACGAGGTCGCGCTCGCCCACGCGCCGGAAGAGCTTAACTATGAAAAGCACTCCGAGCCGATGGTGAACATTCGCGCCACGCTCGAAGCAGCGCTCGCCCGGAAGGTGATCTCATCATCGGTCCACGACCGGGCCACCGAAGCCGCCAAAGCCACGTATTTCCCGGAACGTAACCTTCAGCGGCTCTCGCGAGTCTGGCGTGAAACCGGATTGCCGGACGAAGTGGTCAAAACTCTGAATGATCTCTTCCGTCTTCATTACGTGGACGTCAAGCGTCAGGACGCCATCACGCTCCTCAAGATCATGGCAGCCTTGAAATTTGAGGCGCCCTCGCCTCGGGCGGATCTGCAGCCGCCGCGCACTATTTCCTTCGATACTCTGGAACACCGGGACCGGCGCTCCGAAACGGGAATCGCCCTTTCGAAAATCTTTCGGTTCGCCGCCATCCATTCTCCCGAGTTTGAATCCCTCCAGTTCCAGGCCATGAATCGAACGCTCACCGCGATGTTCGCCGCCAACCTGGGGCTCGTCCCGCAGCCCGACCAAATCGGTGAAGAAACACGCCGCTTCCGGGCCGCACAAGGTCTCAGCGGAGATGAAGCGTTTCTTAAATGGCTCCGGGAAAACGACCTCACTGAAGACGAATTTTCAACCTTGATGGGTGAAAGAGCTGCCTGCCGCCTGGTTCAACAATGGTGGTTGTCGGTCTGCGGACAGCCCGGCCTGCGCGCCAAGATTACGCTAGATGAGTTAAGGCTTAGCGGCGATTATCGTGCAATAGCTACCGAAGCTGCCCATCTGGCCGATCTCACATCGGAAGAGCTTGTACCCGATGTTGATTCCTGGACACCAAACGAAACCAGGCGATTACTTCGTGAGCACGCCGCACGAACCGGTTTCCGGCTCGACATCCCGGTCCAGCGCTGGGCCAGAGAAACCGGCTACTTTTCCTATTCCGATATGCTCGCCGACATTTATCTGGCGAAAGCTGGCAACGACCTTATGGAAACGGCGGAGGCCGTCTAAACCTAAACGGAGAATTCCAAAGAATTATGGCCCGGCAAACACATAATCAAACAGGATTAGTACTAAAATGATTGGACCAACTGCGTTCGTTTTAGAGATGGATCCGGGGGCCGCTTTATCTGCGCTCGGACCGTGGTGTGAAACGGTGTCAGCGTCCATAGACAACCCTGAAGTCACATTCGCAGCACTTTACCAGCAGCACGCTCCGGCTGTTTACAGGTTCTCGCTCTGCCTTGTGGGCGATCCGCTGCGTGCCGAGGAGCTGACGTCGGAAGCGTTCTTTCGGGCGTGGGCTCGCCGCGATTCCATTACTCAGTCCACCATGCGCAGCTATCTGTTTACCATCGCGAAGAACGTTTACCGCGATCAACTGCGAAAATCAAAACGTGAGATTGCTCTGACCCAGGATTACGTCGATACCTCGTCCACTGCCGACCAGACGTTTGAGCGATCTCAGGAGTATCTGCTGCTTAACAAACTTATCGGCGAGCTCTCCGAGTTAGATCGCGAGATCATCACGCTCCGGTACCAGGAGGACTTATCTCATGAGGAAATTGCCGACATCGTCGGCATGAATGCGGCTAGTGTGAGAATACGCGCTTTCCGGGCGCGGCAGAAGCTTCTGCAGGCGTATGCCGAGAAGGCTAAACAATGAATATCAGCAAAGAAGTTATCAAGGATCTGCTCCCGCTGTACGTTTCCGGTGAGGCCAGCGACGAAACTCGGGAACTGGTGCAGCACTACATCGAAACGGACCCTGAACTGGAAGTGATGTTACGGGAAATGACCGAAGCCGAGCAAATGCTCAGCCGTAAGCCCTTCGTCCCCGATCTGGCCGACTCTCAAGTTCGGTCGTTCCAAAAGGCGCGCCTCTTGATTCGTTATCGTGGCGTGATTCTGGGCGCCGCTATTGCCTACTCTCTTTTCCCTTTCGCCTTTGTATTTGCAAACGGGCAAATGCATTGGATTGTGATCTCGGAAATGCCCAAAGTTGCGCTTTCTTCGGTTATCATCGCGGTGGCACTGTGGTGTACGTATGTGTTTCTTTCCCGGAAAGCCCGAAAAATAGGACTTTAGACCCCGCGCTAAACCGCCGCTTCTATCCTGCGAAAGATTTCTAAGTTCTTTGCCGCATCAGCCACGCGATCTCCGGTTGGCGCGGACGTTTCAAACACGAACCAACCCCTATAGCCGATATCCCGAGCCGCTTCCAGGCATCCCTTTACGTTGACGTCGCCGCTGCCCAGGTATCCCTTGTCCTTCACGTGAATCTGGCAAATTCTCTGCGCCCCTAGCTGTCGTATCTCGCGAGGAACATCAAAATGGCCCATGTTGGTTGAATTCCCGATGTCGTACCAAATCTTCACTGCGTCAGACCCGACGCGGTCCAATAGCCGTATGTTCTCGTCGGCGGATAACGTGTTTTCGACTCCCAGAACAATGTGCTCCTGTTCCGCGGCGGGCGCCAGCTCTCGAAGCGCTCTAACGAGACCGTCAATATCGCCCGAATTGTTTAGACCGCATTTGAAGAAGAATGCCAGCTCAACCATGCCGCCGTTCAACAACTTGGTAATCCGGACGCCTTCGCGAACCCACGTCTTGGCCAGCTCATTCGATTGCAGGCAGTCTCGGTGCATAACGTCCAGGTATGTACTCGTGATCGCTACTCGGTGTCTCCTGGCGGATTGCAAAATCTGTTGTTGAAGGTTCGCGTCGGACATCACCAGCCGGTCTGGTCCAACGGGTTTTCCCAGTGTTACCTGAATCCCGTCAAACCCAATTTGTTCGGCGACGGCAAAAGCCTCCGGATTTGAAGCATAACCCAGCAGCACATCCATCATGCCGACTCGGACATGCTGGCGTGCAGCAACGATCGGCAGTCCAGCAATTGCAGTGCCGGCAATCCCAGCGAAGGAACCAGCCGCTCGGAGCGCTTCACGCCTTGTCATGCCGCCGGAACTCCGGTAATCTCGCGAATACTTTCCATCACTGCTTCAGGCTCGAAGACACGCTTCCAATCCGGTTGAAACAATCGCTGCTTTGCCGTTGCGATTGCCTGTAATGCGCCATCGGAAAATCGAGCACCCTCAAATAACTCGAACACTATTCCTAACTCAACCTTTAAATGCCCAAGTACGAAATCCCGCGCCGCCTCCGCTGGAACGCCCCGCCTGATCGCCTCGTCAACCGCCTCTCCCACGATCGTCAAGCACGTCCCGAGAACCGTCTCTGAAAGTACCGGCTCCAAAATCGCCATTTGATAAGGACTGCAACGGTGGGAATGCACAACTGGCGCGTAAATCACGCGTGCGATCTCTTCGCCGAGCGCATAAGCGTCCTCCGGCCCTTGGACAAGTGAGCACACAATATTCTGCCGCGCACGATACCCGCCAAAGAAATCGCGCTGCGCCTCGGCCTCTGTTTCGCCACCAAATACAGACGGGTGACAAGGATGCGTAACAAAATATACAAGATCGTCACGCTTCGGCATCACGCCTGCCAAAGGAGCCGCAATGTCCAGTGCGATTAACATCGTTCCTGGCCGAAAACTTGAATTTAGCGACGCGGCAATGGAACCGATCCGGTTGTCAGGCAATGCCAGAATCACTACGTCACTCGTGGCAACCGCATCGTGCCCGGGAACCAGTTTCAAGTTGCGCTTTCGAAGCGCCTCAATGCCCGTTGGACTGATTTCAACGTATTGAACGTCATAGCGGGTCTTCAATAAATTGTCCGTGATACGGCAGCCCATCTTGCCGCCCGCGCCGAGGAGTGCGATCTTATGCACCTTCGCGAACGGTTCCAAAGAATTCTTCTCTTCCAACCTGCCCTCCCTTGAAGACCAACTCGAGCCCGGTCAACCCCTTCTCGTGTGTATACGCCCGGCAGAGCGGCGCACCTGGACTAAGCGCCGCCTCCATCGTTAACGCATAGACTCCCAGTTGCCGTCCTGCATAACTTGATGTGTCACCACCGGCAATCACGGCGCGCCGCACTCCGGATTCGAACAGAACGTCTCTTAGCAGTAGACCCATTTCTTCACCCAGCCGGCAGCGATCCACGCGTCCATCAAAGCCGTCCGAACCGAGCGCGCTATATAACAGCACGCTCCGCCCATTATTGAGACTCTTGCACGCGTTCTGAACAAGTCTGCGCTTCTCCGTGTTGAGTTCGTTCAGTAAGGCCGATCCGTTAATTTGATGGCCATCAAAACCATTTGCGAGCGCCCATCGAATCTGCGTTTCAGTGACCGGAGAACAACTGCCGGAAAGAACCGCCAGTCTGTCAACGCGTTTTGCCGTATTCGATCTCGGCATCTCATAATTGAGACCTGCCGATTGCCAGTACGCGGCCAATCCGTGTGTAAACCCCGAACTCCCCACGACAAAAGGGCACGCGCCGCAGCGTTTCCAAACCATTCCCGCGCCTTTTCGAAGGGAATCTTCATCAAGTCCATCAAACAAGATAGCTTGTGGACGATGCTGCAACAGTTGCTCAAACTGCATATCCGCTGTAGGGCTGGTAATTTGCAAGATGTCAAAAGACGAAATACTAACGGCAGTCTGCCGTCCCAGATGTACTCGTAGATCGCCCTCATTCATCGGAGTCACTGGATGACGGCTCATACCCGGATGTCTGTCAATTCGAAAAACGTTCTCGCCCGCCGCCGCAAACAGATTGCCGAATACCACATAACGCTTCAAATGCGGGGCCGCGGCAAATACCGGCACACATTGAGATCCGAAAACGTCCTTCCCAATTTCGATTGCGCGCCCAATACTGCCCGTTTCCGGGGAGCTGTCGAACGTCGAGCAGATTTTGTACTGACAAATGCCCGCACGGGTCTCTTTGAGCATCTGAAAAATCGAAGGCAGATGCTGAGACATCCATTCGGGAGAGCGGCTTCGGCTGTCACCCGCGATACCAATCGCCTTCGAAGACTTGAACTCTTCGAACATTCCCGAATCGGGCATCTCCAGGAAAAGCACTGCTTCGATACCGCGCGACGATAGCGCTTCGAGAGCATCTGTCGATCCGGTGAAATCGTCGCCATAGAATGCGAAAGCCGGCCGCGCAATCACCCTCCAAAAGCTCCCAAGGCCGTTTTCAGCGCCGTCCGGGACTCTGCGTAGTCCTTGAGCGGCACACCCTGAACAGCGGCCTCCCAAGCTTCCTGAATGCTCTGAACGCCGGCTTTCACGCCGCCCGGATGAGCCATAATGCCGCCCCCGCACGCAAAGATCAAATCCGTTGAGCCTAACGCCTTAAATGTTCCGGACGCCTGCTTTGCGGATTGGCCCGACGAAAAGACGGGCATGATCTCACAACCCTTTTTTGGAGAAGGAAACATCGGGCTTAAGCACGCCCTTGCCGACGCAATTACGGAGTCATCGGTCTCGCAAAATTTGTTATCAAGGCCGTTCACGTGCATATGATCCACGCCCAATAAGCGCCAGAATTTCTGATAGGCGATATAGCTCATTCCCACCGCCGGCGAGCGGCTATAAATGCCCCACCCATTCCGATGTCCATGGATCGCGACCTGCGAGCTTTTACGCAGAAGGTGAAGCGCTGGCATACCGATACTGTTCAAGCTGACCATTGCACACGTTCCCCCCAACGCGTGGACCGTATCCAACCGCGATAACATCTCGTCGATCTCGCCCGTGATGTTTACCGCATACATCACTTTCGTTCCCGAAATGTCCGCCTTCTTCTTGATCACTCGCATCACCTTCAGAAAGCGTTCTGAGAATGGACTATGCGGGCCATCAGCCTGCAATTCGTCGTCCTTGATGAAGTCGATGCCGGCATCTACCAGTGTGCTGACCAGTTCGGCCGTATCATCAGGCGACAACCCAACGCTGGGTTTGATAATGGTTCCGATCAGCGGCCTTTCAAACACGCCCGTCAGGGCTCGTGTGCCGTGAACTCCAAATTGCGGGCCCGCATATTTGTCAAGGAAAACGGGTGGGAAAGTTACATCCAGCAACTTCAATCCGGAGAACGCGTTCAACTCGAACAAGTTTCCGGCTACCGTTGCCAAAACGTTCGGGATAGACACGCCCATATTTGAGAGGGGCCACGATAGCGTCACTTCCGCCCGCCGGTAAACGGGGCTTCCGATGGTCTTTTTGGGAACTCCCGCCCCAGGCAGAGATGGCTCCGCGGCGACGTCCAGTTCGTGAATCTCTTCTACCCTCGCGGCGTGTCTGGCCTTAAGCTCATCGGTTTCTCCAGCCACGCGCACAAACGTACCGGTCGACTGCTCGCCCGCCATGCTGGCGGCCGCTGTCTCAAGCGGGAACGCAGTCTCGATCCAATACCGCGCACTCAGCCGCTGGTCCATGCTGGTCTCGCGCAACCGTATTTATTGCTCTTGGTGGGCGAGCGACCGCGCGCTCACATCGCTTGAATCCTCAAGCCAAGCTACATCGGCCGAGGAATCTCCAAAGCGCATCAGCCCAGCGGCTTTGATTGCGGCATCCGGCACTTTCTCAAGCGGTGTATACCGCGGATGATGCGATTCTTTATAAGGATTGTTGCGGGCCGCGTTGTAGCAGCAGATCATGGACCAACGTGGATTTTCAGACTTATTCTGATCCGACCGGTGCAGCAGGTTGCTGTGAAAGAAGAGTACATCGCCAGGGTCCATCTCGACATAGACCAGCGGAAGATAATCAAGGATGTGCTTAACGCGCTCCAGGTCCGCTCCCGCCTGGTCTCCGGTTAAGATGTGATCGATGCGCCCCAGCTCATGTGATCCCTTGATTACTTGCATACAGCCGTTCTCTTTGCTTGCAGGATCGACGGCGATGAACGCGCTAGTCAGGGCGGGGAACAGCACGCCGTTCTGGTACCAGTAGCCGTAGTCTTGATGCCAAGCCCAAGCTCCGCCTACGCGCGCGTCTTTCATGATCATCTTCGAATGATAGTGATAAACCTCGCCGCCGAGAATCCCTTCCGCCGAATCTGCCACCGTGTGGCATCGGGCAAACATGCCATATATTGTGTCGCCCGGATGATTCCACAAGGAGAGGCGCACCGTGCCGCCCTCGCCGTCGGCCCGGCCGAACGCGTGCTGGTCCAGCGCCCGATCCTCTTTGGCGGCGCGTTTTAGCAGGCCAATCTCTTCACTGTCAAACATTCCCTTCGCGACAATGTATCCGTCCACACGATATTGCTCAAGCTGTTCCGGTCTTAGTGGGCCGCTTGCCATACCTCTACCTCCTTATTGCCATCTCTAATTTCGAATGTTCAGACTTCGCATCAAGCGATCTGTTTCCCGATAAGCTTCCGATACCCATTCCCCTATCTTCGAGGGTTCGGGCGAATACTCCAGCTCAATGCTGACGGCGCCCGCGAACCCAGCATCGCGAAGGGCCTTCAGATAAGGAATGAAGTCCACCACACCCCGGCCGGGCGGCAAATCTCCATGCTTTTTCCCATCGCAATCGGACAAATGTGCGTGCGCAATACGCCCCTTTAGATCAAGGACTTCTTTCGGCGCGCAATGCACCAGAGCTAAATGTGAAATATCGACATTGGCTTTCACAACCGGGTGATTCACGTCATCGAGAAAGCGGATCATCTTCGGCACGTCGTTCACGATAGAGAGATGAAATGGCTCCAACTCGATGGCGACCTCCTGGCCTAATGGTTCGGCGAATTGGCCCAGCTCCCGCACTGATTCAACCGCCCAATTCCACTGATCTTCCGGCTTAATCACTTCCTGCTGCCAGATGTACTCGCCAACCACCAGCAACAGGTTCTTCGCGTCAAGGTCGTGACCGAGTTCCAAATACCTCTTTGCGCGATCAATATGAAAACGGCGCACGGGCGTGTTGAAGTCCGAAAGCCCTAAAGCCACGCAAACCGTCGAAATCACCGGAAGCGATTCTTGGCGGCAGGTGTCGCGAATCGATTTCCGCTCCACGGCGCTCAACTCCAGCGGATCGGCAAAGACGTCAATCGTGTCAAAACCGATCTCACTGGTCTTGCGAATGCCATCAATGGTCCCAACCGGGGAGCCCAACCACGCGGAACTAATGAGCCCGAGTTTCATGCACCTCCTTCAATTCGTCTTCTTCGAGGTTTGGCGAAACCAACCGCCGCTCTTGAAGCGACCGGTAACACGCCTCTATCAACGCCATAGTGCGCAGGTTATCCCGGCCACTAATAGTTGGTTCGACGCCCCGGGCCACGCTATCCAGCAACTGTCCCATCGTGCCCGCGAACGCATCCGGGAACCAGACTTCCTTCCACCGGGGCGAAAACACATAGCCCGGCTGGCGCATGGTTGTGAAATCGAGCGTGCTCGGCTGGCGGTTCGGATAGCTGGGCCAACCGATAGTGCCCTGCGCCATACCTTCCGTTCCTTCCACCCGCCACCGGATATACCAATCCTTTACAGCGCCTTCTTCACCAGGACCGGTCCAAACGTCATCCCACGCACCGGCGCGAAAACCGTTTTCGTATTCCAGCACGTACATGCAGATGCCGTCCTGGTGCGGGAACTTCGTTCGCGGGTCTCGCCGCGCACTTGCAAAAACGCTCTCGGGATCTCCGAAAAGAAAACGAAAGCAATCCAGATGATGGACGCTCATGTTCAGTAAGGTGAGCCGGCCATAGCTCGTCAGCCAGTGCTGCCAATGCGGTACTGCCCGCATTTCGATCGTCCCAAGCACGGGCTCTCCTAAATAGCCCCGATCGAGCACGGTCTTCAGCGCGCGGATCGATTGATCGAAGCGCATGTTCTGATTGACCGCCAGAGTGATGCCGGCCTCCTCGCAAAGCCGCACAATTTCTCGCGCCTCGCGATAATTGGTAGCAAGCGGCTTCTGGCAGAGAATCCCCTTGACGTGATCGTTGTGCCGCACCGCGGCCCGAACTACCTCCAGTTGACTATGAGGCGGCACGGCAATGTCGAGAATTTCGATAGACCGGTCCGCGAACAGCTCCTCATAGTGTTCGTACACTTTGGGAACACCCCGCACGTCCGCCACTTCTTGGGCGACTTCATAGGAGCGGGAGGCGATGGCAGCCACGTTGTATCCCGCATCCCGGTACGCAACCAATTGCACGTCGCGAATGATAAAGCCTGCGCCGATCACTCCGATTCGCGCATCGGTGCGCCCCGGAGGAGGACTAATGTGATTCAAGTTCAAATCAATCGGACCGCGGGGATCAGACAGCATCTACACCTCACTCCCTCGTTGTGCCATCAGGCGGATCAAATTTCCGAATCCATATGTTGCGATATGCGACGGGACCATGGTCGCCCTGTAACATCAGTGGGTTCGTTGCGGCTTCGGGTATGTTCATGTGACTGACTGTTGGTCCGGGCAAGTCAACCTTCTCCTGCACAGGCGTCCCGTTCAGCATCACCCGCCACACCCTGGCGTCCGCGACCTTCTTTCCGGACGCATCGAAGCGCGGAGCTTCAAACCATATTCTCAGCGATTGCCACTCGCCCGGCGGACGAGAAGCATTTACCGCGGGCGGCGAACCTCCTCCGTCCTCACGCTCGTAGATACCACCGCAGTCGCCAACCTTCAATGGCCCGCTGTAGCCGTAGCTGTCGAAGATCTGAACTTCATAAAGGCCATGTAGATATATGCCGGAGTTCGAGCCTTTTGCGGTGATGAACTCAGCGTAAAGCTGGAAACTGCCGAATTTTTCATCAGTCACCAGGTTGGCGGTTCGGCCTTCTTTCCCATTGACGATACGGTCGCCTGGTTCGGGCTTCGCTACCAGACGAACTGGATTCCAAATGCGCTTCCAGAGGACCGCGCGCGTAGTGAACCATTCGCTCGCCGAGCCATCGATGCTGTGCCACCCCGAAAGGTCCTTGCCGTTGAGCAAGGGTCTCCATCCCTCCTCGTACCGAAACGGAGCATCGCCGTAGGCTTCATCGTGATAGAGATTGGGCAACTTCTGCGCCGCCAGCGGGAACAGCAGCACAAGCGCCATCAAGGAATAACGCATGCCTACAGGACCATGTGCTCTTCTCCTCGAAGGGGCCGGCAAGTGCCGCGCTTTACAAGCACCGTGGGCACAATCACCTCGGGAAGATCCTTTCCGTTCGATTCGATTCGTGTAATCGCGGTCTTTGCCAATTGGCGTCCCACCTCCACCGCGTCCACGCAAACGCTACTCAAATTGCTAATGCGCGATTGCTCGATTTGGTGTTGAAATCCGATCAAGCTGACGTCATGCGGCACCTCGCGGCCGCGCTGGCGCAAGCCTTCGCGCACGCCGTGGGCAATTCCGTCCGATCCCGCCAGAATGGCCGTCATCGGCAGTTTCTGATCGGCAATGATGGCCACCGCGGCATGTCCGTTTTCCACCGCATCATCCGCCAGCGCGATCGTCTGTCCTCGCGGCTCCAAACCCGATTCGGTCATCGCTCTCACATAACCGTCATGACGGTTGCGGTACCACGGCTTCGACGTGTCGCCAATGTACCAGATGTGACGATGCCCCAATTGAATCAAATAGCGCGTTGCCTCCGCGTAACCCCCAAGATCGTTATAGCGGACTTGGTTCTTTCCAGGCGGCCGCGGCTGATTCAACACAACGTGATTGGCCAGGGTCACGTATGTGAGGTCGATCGAATCCAGCGCCTCCAAAAAATTCTCATAGTTCGTCCCGGTGACAATTAGGCAGTCCGCTAGCCCGCGAGCTTGCATCAAGCCCGGAAGTTGCAGATCCCCCGCTTCCGCATCGGATTCGTATTGATGCCGCGCAAACAACAAGTAATAACCGGATTGCGCGCAATACTCCTCAATCCCGAGTAGCAACAACGCGTGCACGGAGTTCACGCCGGCCCCGTTACACAGTACAAGACCCACTATTCGAGACCGTTCACGGCCAAAGCTCTGCGCCCGTGCATCCGGCCGATAGCCCAGTTCCCGAATCGCACTCTGCACCCGGGCTCGCAGCGCCGTGTTCACGTCCTGATGATCATTCAGCACGCGCGACACGGTGCCAATGGATACGGCTGCGCGCTCCGCAACATCTTTGATGCGCGGGTGAGCGGACGACCGTCTGCCCATGGCTACGCTCCGGCCCTGTCGTCGATTGCCATCCCAGGATTATTTTTCATGAAAGAATTCATGATGTCAATACCGCGTTTACAAGCACGACTGTACCTGAGCCATCGCTATCCAAGTCCGTTTGGTACCCGAAAGATTTCTTAATTGACTGATGAAATAATTCATGAAAACATTCTGCTCATCTAAGCTTGCTCCAGAAACTACTCTCAGGTAGGAGGCGACCGTGAAGCTCACAACTCTTATTCTCCTAATTACCGCGGCACCCTTCGTCTACGGCCAAGAACAACTGGCCACTGCATCTATCGACGGCACCGTCCGTGACTCAACCGGGGCTGTCCTCCCCGATGTGCCCGTTACACTTACCAACACCCAAACGGGGGTCCGGAAAACCATACAAACAGGCGTCGCGGGCTCATATTCAATCACCAACATTCCCCCCGGAACTTACACGCTGCAGGTGAGCAAGGAAGGCTTCACAACGCAGACGCGCGAAGCTCTAACGCTTTACGTCGATCAACGCAGTACCTTTGATTTCACGCTTTCTGTTGGAACGTCGGCACAGAACGTAACCGTCGAAGCCGCGGGAGCGGCGCTTCAAACTGCCAGCGCGGAAGTGGGGACAGTGATTGAGTCCCGGTCGGTGAACGATCTTCCCTTGAACGGCCGGAATTTTTCGCAATTGCTGACACTCACTCCCGGTGTGAGCCCGGTCAATGTCTCGCAAAGCAATGGCGGCGGCCATACGAATGCCTACGGTACGTTTGTCGTCCCTTCGGTCAATGGACAACCTAACCGCTCCAACCTGTTCTTGCTCGACGGCGTGAACAATGTCGAAGTCTTCAGCAACACGTTCATAATCACACCGATTGTCGACGACATTCAGGAATTCAAGTTGGGTTCGCATAACGACGAAGCGCAGTTCGGCGGCGTAATGGGCGGGATCGTGAACGTGGTGACCAAGTCGGGAACAAACTCGTTCCACGGGGCCGCTTGGGAGTTTCTGCGCAATAGCGCCTTCGATGCGCGGGATCCTTTCTTTGCCAAGGTGAACCCGCTGCGCCAGAATCAATTCGGCGCGAACGCCGGTGGCCCGGTCATCCTGCCTCACTACAACGGCAGGAATCACACATTTTTCTTCGGCAGCTATGAAGGCTTGCGCATAAGCCAAGCCAATCAGTCGCTGGGCCTTGTGCCGACGCCGGCGGAGATTTCGGGTAATTTGAGCGATATCAGCAGTCCCATCTATAACCCGTTTTCAACGCGGCCCGACCCAAACAATCCCGGCCAGTACTTGCGTGATCCCTTCCCCAATAACCAGATTCCGGCAAACCTGCTAAATCCCCTCACGGTCGCGTACGCGAAGGCCGTCTACCCCAGCCCACTCGTAACAGGCGTTCCGGGGACCAACTCAATCGACACTTCACCCGCCACCCAGCACAACAATGAGTACAACCTTCGTGGCGACGAGTATCTGAACGACAAGAACATCCTTTGGTTCCGGTTCAGCCACATCAATACACCTGAAACGACATCTCCCGGCCTTGTGGGCTTCACTAGCATTACCGGATTTGCGGGCTACAATCTGGGGACCGCCTGGACGCACACTTTTGGTCCGTCCGCCGTCTTGCAAGTTCAGTTCGGCCGCAACTGGGGAGTATCTTCACCGGGCGTGTTCTGGACCGGCGGCAATACGTCGCAGCTTCTGGGGCAACTGGGTTATCCAGCTGCGTTAACGTCCCAGTTCACTGGCAGCCGCAGCTCCTTGTTGCCCTTGATCTCGATTCCCGGTTACCTGGGCGCGGGAGAGAGTTCCAACGCCCCGGATCCGGTGGCTGATGTCTATGAGTTCAAGGCCGATTTCACGCAGACCTTAAGCCGGCACACCCTCCATCTGGGCGGCAACTATGAGACGAACCTCCAGCCGGGCCTGTTCTCGAACGATTTCTCCACCGCTTTCGCCGCCCGCCAGACGTCGAACTTGGAAGCCGCGGGAATCGTCACAGGCTCTTCCTTGGCGTCCTTCCTCTTAGGCGTTCCCGATAGCGCGCAGTTCATCAGCCAGGAGAATGTCCAACAACACGGCGGCACGTTCGGTATTTATGGCCAGGACCAATGGCGCGCCACCGACCGCCTCACCATCAACATCGGCCTTCGTTGGGACGCTGTGCTGGTTCCCACGTTTGGCCGCGCCTCCGATCTGAGCAACACCGTTGGCGATTTGAATTTAAATAACGGCACATACATTCTTCAGAACAACGCTCCTTCCTGCGCCACAACCGGGAAAGCGCCTTGCATACCCGGCGGTACTCTGCCGGCGAATGTCTTAGTGGCGTCGAACGGGCGCATTTTGAAGAATATCTACGACAATATTCAGCCCCGCGTCGGACTCGCATATCGCCTCAGTCAGAACACCGTGATTCGCGCGTCGTACGGCCGTTTCTATGACGACTGGGCGGCGATGCTCCAGGAAGCGGGCAACCTGGGCGGTCACTGGCCGACCGCAACGCTTGCCCTCGCAAACAATCTCAATCAGACGACCCCAACTGCTGCCGTTACGAATCCCTTCGGCGGCACTCCGCAGTCGCTGCCTGCTCCGACGCCTTTTAAGCAGGTCGCCTGGTTTGATGACCCGTACTTTAAAAATCCCTATTCCGACCAGTGGAATTTCGGCATCCAGCAACTACTGGGTAAGGACACCATCCTCACTACTAATTACGTCGGCTCTCACAACAGCCGAACGGATGTCGCCATTACCGGCAACGCGGCCACCGTCCCCGGCCCCGGTCCAGTAAGCGCGCGGACTCCATATTCTTACATCACGCCCACGTTCTACGACAAAAGCATCGGCCGCGCCACCTATAACGCCCTACAGGTCTCAGTCAATCGCAAAACGAGCAAGGGACTAACTTATTTGTTGTCGTATACCTACTCAAAGGTGATGGACATCGGTTCCGATGGCTGGTTCTGCGCCGAAGGTTGCAATATCGAGGATCCCTATTACATCGATAACAACAAGAGCGTTGCCGGGTATGACCTTACTAACATGTTCACAGGCAGCTTTGTCTACGACCTCCCCATTGGTCGCGGGCGGCGCTTCACCACCGGAAACCGTGCGGCCGACTATATTCTCGGCAATTGGCAGCTTAATGGCATCGTCACTTACACGTCGGGTGTGCCGTTTACAGTGAACGTAAGTGGCGACATTGCTAACACTGGTAATCTGCTGAACTATGAAAGGCCGAATCTAGTCGGCAATCCGATTCCCGCTAATCAAGGCCCATCGGAATGGCTGAATCCTTCCGCTTTTTCGGTTCCTGCGGCGTTCACCTTCGGCAATTTGGGCCGCAATACCTTCCGGGGAGATCCTCTGAAGGATTTCGATTTCTCTCTGTTCCGCGATTTCCCTTTCTCGGAATCTCGGCGCTTGCAGTTCCGTTTTGATGCCTTCAATCTAACGAATACGCCCACATGGGGTAGCCCCCAGGCAGTCCTAAACGCCGCGAACTTCGGCGAGATCACCGCCACACGAAGCACGGCGCGGGAATTGCAACTCAGTCTAAAGCTTTACTTTTGAGAAGTGTTGGCCGGTACCGTATTCCGTAACATGTAGATCAGAGGAGTTTCCTTCTCGCGTGAGGCAACACAAGCAAGTCATCATCCTGATTCTGTCCGCCCTCGTTTCCCGCTGCCCGGCCCTTTTCGCGCAAGAGCCCGGCGATACCACCAGCCAAACCGAGCCCAAGAAGAACATGGTGGGTCAGGTTGAAGCGCAAGGCGGCCCCGAAGTTGCCAAGGGAAAGGCTCTCTTTCAACAAAAATGCGGCTTCTGCCACGGGCCGGACGCCAAGGGCGGGGAAGGCCCTGATCTTCTTCAGTCGTCGTTGGTCAGCCACGATGATGGTGGAAATCTGATCGGTCAGGTGCTGCGCGAGGGCCGACCGGCAAAAGGAATGCCATCCTTTCAATTTTCGGAGGCTGAGGTCCGTGAAATTGCCGCCTTCATTCACGATCAGGCGCGCGCCGCCGCGGCCTTGTATCTCAGCGGGAAGTCGCCCGACTATCCTCTGGAAAGATTGTTGGTTGGCAACGCGGCTTCCGGCAAGGCTTTCTTTAACGGAGATGGTAAATGTGCCCAGTGTCATTCGCCATCCGGAGATCTCTCGCACATCGCCTCAAAATATAAGCCGATCGATTTACAAAATCAGATGGTCTATCCCAAGGGAGACAAATCAACTGTGACGGTCACCCTTCCCGATGGCACAACAATCACCGGGAAACAAGTCTATGCAGATAACTTCCGCGTAACTCTGCGCGATGCTGGCGGCTGGACTCATACCTATAACCGTTCTGAAGCGAGGATCGATATCCAAGATCCGCTTGCGGTTCATAAGCAATTGCTCATGAACTATTCAGACAAGAACATCCACGATCTGTTTGCCTATCTGGAAACGTTGAAATGAAGCCATCAGTTTCTCTAACATTATGTCTATGCGCTTGGTCCGTTTTTCTTAGCGCTCAGGGGCTTGATCCCGATGTTATCCACAATCCTCCAAAGGATACTTGGCCCACTTACACCGGCGATTACTCCGGACGGCGTTTCAGCCAACTGGAGCAAATTAACAAAAGCAACATCAGCCTGTTGACTCAAGCTTGGTCGTTTCAAACCAACGTCCCAACCGAGCAGATAAAATCCACGCCGCTGCTCGTAAACGGCATTCTCTACTTCACTGAGCCGGACGAGATCTGGGCGGTCGATGCGCGTACAGGCCAGCAACTTTGGCATTATC
>DATBEF010000020.1:0-12225 GCA_036269625.1 Bryobacteraceae bacterium
GGACTCGATCTGGCCGGCGTGGTCGACGAGGTTGGCAGCGCAATCAAAAGATGGAAGGTGGGCGATGCAGTATGCGCCTTGACCAGCGGAGGCGGATACGCGGAGTTCTGTAGCGTGGCCGTACCCCAGGTGCTGCCGATGCCGGCAGGATGGAGTTTCGCGGAAGCGGCTACTCTGCCTCAGAACCTATTCACAGCCTATGACAATGTGATCACGCGGGCGCGTTTGCATGCCGGCGAGACCATCCTCATTCACGGTGGAACGAGCGGCGTTGGCTATCTCGCGATCATGCTCAGCCGAGCGTGGAAAGCGAGGCCTATTGCGACCGCCGGCACTACGAAGAAGTGCCAAGCCTGCGTCGATTTCGGTGCATCGGACGCAATCAACTACAAGGAAGCCGACTTCGTCGCTGAATGCAAGCGCCTGACGGATGATGTCGGCGTGAACGTGGTGCTCGACATGGTCGGCGGCGCTTATCTGGAGCGGAACATGGATGCGCTGGCTACAGAGGGGCGGCTGAGCATCATCGCAACCCAGCGAGGCTCGACGGCGCCGATGGATATAGCGAAGCTCATGCACAAACGCATTACGGTGTTCGGGTCCATGCTGCGGGGGCGAACCATTAATGAGAAAGGCGCGATTGCACAAGCACTGCTGCGAGACGTATGGCCGTTATTGCCTAAGCGTGACGTGATCTGGCCCGTGATCGACTCCGAGTATCCACTCGAGCAGGCAAACCTGGCGCACGCACGCATGGAGACCGGTGAGCACGTCGGGAAAATCGTTTTGCTTGTCGCTGAAAACTAGTCATCCCACAGAAGTCGATTCGGGTATAAACTATTTGCAGTTCAAAAAAGACTAGCACAGATCCTCTCCTAGAGAGTGGGTCTGTTCATGGAGGTTTTTGCATGCGCTGCATACGACCGGCGCTGGCAGTGTTCGCCGCGCCCCTTCTACTCGCAATTTGCCTGAAGGCGGATACTAAGCCAAGCCTGACCGGAGACTGGCAGTTAGATGCCACGAAAAGCCCGGCTTCAGAGGGCAAGACGGTGACGCTGACCATTGATAATTCATCAACCAAGGTCAAGATGGTGCAGGTGGTCCGCGACAAAGATGGCAAGGAGTTGACGTACGAGTTTACGTGCGAGGCAGGCGGCGGCGAATGCCAATTCGACGATGCTGGGCATAAAGCTAAGGTCACACTTTGGTATAGCGGGCCGTCATTGGTGGTGCTGACCACCGACGGGCCCAAGGATGACGCAAGCGACGAGTGGACGCTGAAGGTTTCACCGGATCAAAAGACGCTTACGCTGGCGTTGGAGCACATTGAACCCGTGGGGAAGGTGGAAACGCTCGTATTTAATAAGAAGTAAGTGCAAAGGGCGCGCATGCGTCCCGCCAGGCAGGAAAGGAACTCGTCTGCTCTTTGGGCGGGGCGCCTGATTCCGGGCCCGTTTTGCGCGAGTTCTTCAAAAGCGTAAAGGGCGCGGCGTGCCGCCAACACAACGTCAGGAACTCGGGCGGCCACGCCGTGCCCGTCTTGCGCGAGTTCTTCAAAAGCTATTTGGGACACTCAAATAGCGCATGACTATTGAACACGCGAAGCAACTACTACTTGATAAAGAACGGAGTCTGGTGCAGGACCTCGACCGCCTTCGGGGCGCAATCGCGGGGCCCGAGGATGTAGGCGACCCTGTGGACGCCGGAACTTCAGCCGAGAGCGAAGGCGAAGCTGGTGTGGAAATCAGCCAGGCCACGGAAACTCTGGAAGCGGTGCGCGCGGCCTTGCAGCGCATCGAAGACGGAACGTATGGCCGTTGCATAATCTGCGGCCGGCCAATAGAAACCAAGCGTCTGGAAGCAGTCCCTTGGACCCCATATTGCCTCGAACATCAGGAGAAAATCGATAGCGAAAGAGGCCTGAGCCGTGGCGCTACCCTCTAAGGCCGGATTCGGGCTTCTACTGATGGCGGCGTTCTCGGCCACAGCCGCCGACCCCACATGGACAGAGCCATTCCCGGCCCATCGCATCGCGGGAAATCTCTACTACGTGGGCAGCAGGGCCCTTGCTTCCTATCTCATCACCACTCCTGCAGGCAACATCCTGATCAACAGCAATCTGCAGACTTCGCCGCCGGCGATCCGGGCAAGTATCGAGAAACTGGGTTTCCGATGGAACGATACGAAAATTCTGCTGATCAGCCATGCCCATTTCGATCATTGCGCAGGCAGTGCGGCAATCAAGCGGGAGACCGGCGCGAAGTACATGGTGATGCAGCCGGATGTTTCGGTCGTCGAAAGCGGAGGCGCGACAGATTTTCAGTACGCGCACGATCCGGAATCGCGGTATCCGGCCGTGAAGGTTGATCGGGTTCTACACGATGGCGATCAAGTAACGCTGGGTGGTGCTGTTCTGACGGCGCACCTGACACCGGGCCACACCAAAGGATGCACCACCTGGACTCTCAACGTGCGCGAGGGAGGGAAGACGTATCGCGTGGTGATCGTCGGCAGCCCCAACGTCAATACCGGATACAAGCTGGTGCACAATGCCCAGTACCCACAAATGGCGCAAGATTATGAACGGTGCTTTCAAGTGATGGCCGCGCTGCCCTGCGACATTTTTTTGGGCGCGCACGGGGCCTACTACGGCATGGAACAGAAATATGCGCAGATGAAGGCAGGTAAGTCGAATGCCTTCGTGGACCCGGAGGGCTATGCGCAATTCGTGCGTGACAAAGAAGCTGCATTTCGGGCCGAACTGGCCCGGCAGAGCGGCCGCTAATTACAATGCGTGAACACAACGTGGCCGCAATCCCAGGCGATGGGATCGGCAAAGAAGTAATTCCGGCTGGGCTGAGTGTGCTACGCGCATTGGAACAGCGTTGCGGCGATTTCCGGCTGCAAGTGGAGAGCTTTCCTTGGGGATCCGATTTCTACCGCGCCACCGGGCTGATGATGCCGGAGGGCGGACTGGACACGTTGAGGCCATTCCAAGCTATCTACTTTGGGGCGGTTGGCGACCCGGCTATTCCGGACCACATCACGCTTTGGGGATTGCGCCTCCGCATTTGCCAAGGCTTCGATCAGTACGCGAACGTGCGGCCAACGCGGATTTTGCCTGGCGTTCGTAGCCCGCTGCACGGCGTAGGGCCGGGGGATCTGGATTGGGTGATCGTGCGTGAAAACAGCGAAGGCGAATATGCCGGACATGGCGGCCGGTCGCACGCCGGCATGCCGGAAGAAGTGGCAACGGAGACGGCCATCTTCACACGAGCTGGGGTAACGCGAATCATGCGGTTCGCGTATGAGTTGGCGCGCTCGCGGCCACGCAAGCAGGTCACAGTTGTAACCAAATCGAACGCGCAGCGGCACGGCATGGTTCTGTGGGACGAGATTGCAGCGGAAGTATCGCGCGAGTTTCCGGATGTAGCGACCGACAAGATGCTGGTGGATGCGGTGACGACCAGGATGGTGGGCAAGCCACGCAGTCTGGATGTGGTGGTGGCGACGAATCTGCATGCAGACATCCTCAGCGATTTGGCAGCGGCGCTGGCCGGAAGTTTGGGGATCGCGCCAACGGCCAACCTGGACCCGACGCGGCGCTTTCCTTCCATGTTTGAGCCGATCCATGGGTCTGCCTTCGACATTATGGGGAAAGGCATCGCCAACCCGATCGGCACCTTCTGGACGGGGGTAATGATGCTGGAACACTTGGGCGAGCGCGAGGCGGCGGCACGGCTAATGGAAGCGATTGAACGCGTTACGGCCGGAGGAAAGGTGCTGACCCCGGACCTGGGCGGCTCCGCGAACACGGCTGAAGTAACGCGCGCGGTTTGCGATTTCGTTTAGGCCCCGCGCCGTTGACTACATGAAGGAGCAAGATCAAAAAACATGATCCCGTCCGTTACAAAGCACACTCAGATTGAAAGGCCAGCCGCCGACGCGTATGCCTTTATCGCCGACCCGTCCATAATGCCGAGTTGGGCTATTCATAATGTGAAGTCGATCAGACCTCGAAGGCCTGCAACTGAAGCGCTTTGACGGCAGCTTGGTTCGACTAAATACTATTCGATGCGTAAAGCTTGCATCGGTTCGATTTGTGATGCGCGGCGAGCCGGGAAATAACTTGCTGCAAGGGCGATTCCCAGCAGCAGGGCACAAACGCCCACGAGAGTAGCCGGATCCGACGGACTAACCCCGAAGAGTATGGATTGCATAAAGCGCGTCAAGGCGAAAGCGCCGCCAAGTCCGATGACGATTCCGATGACCGCTAGACCGGCGCCCTGCCGCATCACGAACCCAGCCACGTTCTTCGGTTCGGCGCCCAAAGCAACGCGGATACCGATCTCGCGGGTACGCAGGGTAACCGAATAGGCGAGAACGCTGTATAGGCCCACTGCGGCGAGAATCAGAGCGATTGCCGCGAAATTGATGAGCACCGTCATGTTGAAGCGGCGCGGAGCGATCCATTCGCTAAAAATATCGTCCATGCTGTCCACCTGGGAAACGGGTTCATCTTTGTCGATCGCCCAGACCTGTCGTTTGACCGAGTTCGCGAGCGCCAGCGGATCGGACACCGTTTGAACTGCAAGGGACATGGTTTGCATTTGATTCGAGGGCAGATAGATCTGCGTGTGAGGAGCGTCGTCCGGCCCGAACTGGTGCTCATCGCTAACAACGCCGACAACCGTGAAGTTCACCTCATGACCGTGTAGTCCACCGAATATAACGACCTTCCCAAGCGCATCCTGCTTGGGCCAGTTTGCGCGCGCGAAGGCGCTATTGACCAGGGCCACATTGGGCTCGGCGGCGAGGACGTCTTCGCGCGTCAAGTCGCGGCCGCGGACCAGCCGCAGTCCGATGGTCCGGAGATAGCCTTCCGTGATGCGAGACCAGTCGGTTACGGTGGGCCGCTGAGGATTGACTGCGACGCCGGGCAAACGGTAGGACGATTCGCTAATGCTTCGCATGGGAAGGGCCGTGCTCAGGCTAGCGGAACGGACGCCTGGGAGATGTTGAACTCCTTCAAGGAGGCGGCTATTGAAGGATTCGATCTGTTCCGGCGTTTTATAGCGCGAGCCAGGCAGGGCAATGCTCATCGTCAGCAGATGGTCCGGCCGAAAGCCCAAGTCGAGACTCATGATGGAAGCGAGGCTGCGCAGCGTCAGGCCGGCCCCGGCAAGCAGAACCAGCGATAGCGATATTTCAACGACGACCAAGGCCGAACGGAAGCGATTGGAAGATCCGCCGACGGATCGGGCGCCCCGATTCAGGGCCTGGTTTATGCTTTGGCCCAGCGCATGGAAGCTGGGCGCGAGACCGAATAGAATTCCGGCAAGGAGCGCGGTACCAAGCGTGAAGGCGAGCACCAGTGGATTGATGCGCAATTCGTGAAACCCATGCTGCTCGACAGGCGCAAGGTAGGACACCAGACGAAGCGCACCGGTGGCTATAAGAAGGCCCGCGGCGCCTCCAATAAGGCTGAGCATGAGGCTCTCCGCGAGGTTTTGGCGAACGATTCGCCAACGGCTTGCACCGAGAGCTACCCGGACGGCCATCTCCCTTTCGCGAGCAACGGCCTTAGTGAGGAGCAGATTCGCCACATTCGCGCAAGCGATCAAAAGCACGAAGCCGACCGCCGCCTGCAGGATATAGAGGCTGCGGCGGGTATCGGGGTCAACGTCTTCCATAAGAGTGGGAAAAACATTGATGCCGAAACCGGTGTTCATGTCCGGGTAAGCTTTCCGCAAGCGATCGCCGATGACGTTCATCTCCGCGCGGGCTTGGGCGATGGTGACGCCGGGCCTGAGACGGCCGAAGACAAGCAGGGCCATCCTGTTTTCTTCGTCGGGACCCGGGTTTATGTGCAGCGGGACCCACATCTTGGGCTTGCTTTGGTCAAGTCCCTGGCCTTCGGCCGGCAGTTCGAATCCGGGAGGCAACACGCCGACAATCTGATAATCGGTTCCCGTTGCAGTTATGGTCTTGCCCAGGATGTTGGGGTCGCTCTGGAACCGGCTGCGCCATAGCTCGTCGCTAATTATGGTGACGCGGCTGTTGCCTGTCTGCATCTCATCCGGCGTGAAATTGCGCCCGATGCGCGGCCGCACGCCGATCAGAGGAAAGAAGTTCGCCGTGGCCGAAGCGCCTTGAATGTGCTCCGGTTCCCGGTTGCCTCCGGCAAGGCTAGCGGAAGTCAGATCGAAGCTTGTATCCTGATAAGCCGCCATGTCGACGAATGACCGATTCTGTTTCTTCCATTCGCGATAGTTCCTGAGGCGGACTGGGAGCCGTTCGGCGATGAACGCAAAAAGGGCCGGGTTGCGCTCGTAAATTGACATGATGCGGCCGGGCTGCACCATGGATTGGAAAGGCTGGGAATTGAGCAGGACCGCGTTGATCGTGCTGAAAATCGCCGTGTTCGCGCCAATGCCCAGGGCCAGGGCAAAGACGGCGGCAAAGGTGAACGCGGTGTTCTTCCGAAGCTGCCGGACGGCGAAGACCATGTCCTGACGAAGCGCAAAGGGTACGGATGCGCGCCAGTCGATCATTTGCTTTTCTCCTGGGTGGGCCCGTTTTCCTGTTTGGGGTAGAGCGCCTGATTGTATGCCTGACTCAACTGGGAGGCAATCTGACGTTCGGCTTCGAGAGAGGATAGGCTCGTCATGATCTGATCGCGAGCGCGGCGTAGTTCCTGTTTGCCCATCTTGGTAGGGTCCTGAGCGGCCACGAAGGCCATTGAGGATAGGACGTTATTCAGGCCTCGCTGCTGGACATCTTCGAAATGGCGTTGGAGATTATAGGCGCCATCATAGCGCTTCACCTCGACATATGGCATATGGGCCAGCGCGCCGATCGCTTCGGAGGTTTCCCAACTGGTAGCCGTGAGTCCGGTAATGGGATGCGAAAGATTGAAGCCGTGAATGTCGGATTTGCCGTGCGCTATTTCGTCATTTAGGAAGGAAAGGATCTTACGGTGCTCGCTTTGAATCCCCACCAGCGCTTTCGCTAGCCCCACTTGCTCCTTATTGTCGCGTAGCTCGGAGTCAATGTTGGCCTCGGCTTCGTGGACGACGTGACGCCAGTGCACCGCTTCGATGAAAGCATCCAGTCCCAGAGCAATGAGAATACCGATAGTAATCGTGACGAGGTGCAGGGCAAAATCGCGCCAGGAATGAATCGGCTTGTCGGGCGGATGGATGTCCATGTTTCCCTAGAGTATCCAGAGAGTATCCAGAATCGCGCGAACGCCATAATGGATGTAGTGAGGAACGCCCTCATAGTACTGGTTCCGATCCTATGTGCCGCCGGAACGGGCAAATGGGAACCGCGCGATCCGCTGGAAAATCCAGGATTCGTTCACTTTTACAACAACGAATTCGATGCCGCCATAGCGGATTTTGAGAAAGAAGTGCAGGCTCACCCGAACGATTGCGAGGCATACAATCACCTGGCGCAGGGAATTCTGTATCGCGAACTCTTCCGGAACGGGGCTTTGGAAAGCCAGCTTGTAACCGGTAATAATCCGTTCCTGCGGCGCGGCAAGATGAACATATCGGCCCCCGAGAAGGCGCGGTTCAGCGACAGCATAAACACGGCGATCCAGCTGAGCGAGAAGGAATTGAAGGTTGACCCCAACGACCTTCACAGCCTGTACTGCGATGCGGTGGCCCATGGGTTTCGGGCAAATTACCTGTTTCTGGTGGAGAAGGCCTGGGTGGATTCGCTCAAGCAGGCTACCGCCGGGCGGAAACAGGAGCAGAAGCTGATCGAGTTGGACCCAACCTTTGTCGATGCCCGGCTGGGACTTGGCGTTCACGATTACATAGTTGGGAGTCTTCCGTTTTATATGCGGGCCTTCGGGCTCGTGGCGGGATTTCACGGCGACAAGGAAGCCGGCATACGGCAGATTGAACAAGTCCGCGCCCATGGGGTTTTAAGTAAATACGACGCCGAGATCCTGTTAGCTGTTATTTACCGGCGCGAACGGCGCCCAAACCTGGCAATTCCGCTGCTAAAGCAAGCCTCCGCCCAGTTTCCGCGCAATTATCTGTTCCGTTTTGAGCAGGTCCAGATGTATAGCGATATGGGCGACGAAAGCGACGCGCTTCAGGTGATCTCGGAACTGGAGCGCCTTCGAAGCACTGGTGCGCCCGGCTACCGCGATTTACCTCCCGAAAAGATCGAATACATCAAGGACAACCTGTTGTTCTGGTACAACGATTTCGATCCGGCGCTCAGTGGGCTAAAACAGGTGACGCAAAGGGTGCAAGACCTGGATTTGAGTACGGCAGTATTGGCATGGCTGCGATTGGGTCAAATTTACGATTTGAAGGGCGACCACGAGGACGCCTCCAGCGCTTACCGAGAGGCCATGAGAACGGCTCCACAATCGGAAGCGGCGGCGGAAGCGAAGGGTTATTTGGCGCATCCTTATAAAAGAGCTAGAAATTCTGGATAATTTGCGTAAACCAGGGTACAGTGATGTGAAATGGGCACAACTTCACCCGCCTCCTTTGAGAGCCCGAAATTAAAGTTTTATAAAGAAATTTGCCAACAACTGGATGCCCTGCTGGGGGACGAGCAAGACTTCGTGGCTAATGCCGCTAATGCAGCAGCTTTGCTATTTGAATTGCTATCGGATGTAAATTGGGTGGGATTTTACCTGGCGCATGGGGAGACGTTAGTACTGGGTCCCTTCCAGGGGAAACCAGCAACTTCGCGTATCGCACTGGGAAAAGGCGTATGTGGTACCGCCGCCCAACGGCAGGAGACCGTGATAGTCCCGAACGTACATGAGTTCGCCGGGCATATCGCCTGCGATACCGCGACGGCTTCGGAGATCGCGGTTCCGCTGCTGAATTGGGGCAGATTAGTGGGCGTATTGGATATCGATAGCCCGAGTCTAAACCGCTTTGATGATGACGACTACGAAGGATTGGAACGTGTGGCGTCTCTGTTCCTAGCCAAGCAGCGGACCGACGACTTGCCAAGTTTCAGCGAAGAAGAATTGTTTCAATCCTGAGCGCTCGGAAATTAGTGGCGCGTCGTGCGCACGATAGCCGCGGATTTTCGCAGCGTTTCCATCTGCTGCTTCTCGGTCCAGGCGCAGACTTGAGAAATCTGAGACTTTGAGAGGCGCGCGCCGGAGTGCATCCAGGTGTAGCTGGGTTTGGGCATGGCTCCCGAAAGTAGATTTTCGCAGATGCCACTGAGGGCGGCGGCCGACTCTTCCGGACCCTCCTCTCGAACGCTTGTCCAATCGGAGAGATTGAGATGTTGTCGGGCCTGGTCGACGTCGTGTATCAATAGCAGCGACACGACTGGCGCGTGAGCGTACCATGGCCACACCGTTTCATTGGAGTGGCAATCCGCACAGGCGCTCCTGAGCACATCTGCAACAGGCGAGGGAACAGGCATTTGTGAAAACAAGGCCCGGGATTTCGGAGTCTTCGGATTGTGCGGAATCCTAATACTCGCCGCGCACAGCAGGACGGCAAGTCCCCCCATTAGCGCGCTGTGCCGAAAGAGCTCCATTCTGTCCGCCTAGCGGCGCACTCCAACGAGGCCCACAAGCTCTTCAATAATTTCCTCAACCGCGTGAGACCTGCTGCGCAATTTCTCGGACGTGCGGTGCGTCGTTTCCGCTTCCTGGGCGCTCTTTTGGCCAATGTTCCCGATGTGGTTCAGTGATTGAGTAATCTGTGTAATATTCTCGCTCTGAACTCGTGAGTTCGACGCGATCTCATCAATAACGCCGTGAATGTGGTGCGCTTCGGATATGGTAGCTGCTAAGGCCTCTGCCGCGCGCTCGCTGATCTCGTATCCCTGTTTCGTTTTTTGGACGGAAGCCTGAACCAGATCCGCGGTTTCCCGCGCCGCCTCGGCACTGCTTCTGGCAAGGTTGCGAACCTCGTCAGCTACCACCGAGAAGCCTGCACCCAACTCCCCGACACGGGCGGCCTCAATCGCAGCGTTCAGCGCAAGCAGGTTGGTCTTAAATGAAATGTCGTTGATAACCTTGATAACGCTGAGAACCTGATCGCTCGATTTCTGGGCCTCCTTGGTTGCTTCGACCAGCCGGTTTATCGCATCCGAGGCATGGTCCGCATTTCGGACTGCTTTCGCCGAGGACTCACGAGCTGACGCCGCATGCTCATCATTCGTCTTCAGCCGCGATGCAAAATCACAAACAGTGCTATCGATTTCCTGAATTGCGGCCGATGTCGAACAGACGCCGTCCGAAAGCGAACGGCTCGCGCTGGTCATAAGTTCGGTCGAACTCTGAACGGCTGTATGCTCTTGATTCAGCCGGGAAACCACGCGCGTCATGCGCTTTGTGATCGTCTGCGCCAGATAGGCAAGGCAGGCTGTGACGATAGCGAGTCCGATTAGCAGAGCTCCCAGGATGTTCCGCAGCGAGATCGCGTTACTTCTTTCCAACTGGGCCGCGGCAGCTTTCGATTCGCCTTCAGATATCTCGACGAGCTTCCGAACATACGCTTCATACTTCGCGCGCTGTGGTTCATAGGTTCCAAAATAGAGTTGCGTGGCTTTAGCCGCCTTGCCATCGCCAACAGCTTCCAGAACGCTCGTATCTATGTCCCTCAGGACCTTTGCGTCCAAGTCGCTCATCTGATCAATCGTTTCGCGCACCTTAGACGACGAGGACAACGCCTTGATCTGGGCGATAACCTTTTGGTTCTCGTCGTAAGCTTTGATCTTGCGCATGTTCGATGTTGGATTGTCCGGGTCCAGCATCATCGTTTTGGTGGCATCGTCCTGCGTAATCAGAAGTGACAGCGACGTCAGCGCCAGTTCTTTTAACTTCTGGGCGTGAATGAGCGGCGTTGCGTTGTCCCGCAGGCTCCGCCAGGTAATCAGGCCTATGATCAGGCCCATCAGAGCCAGAGGCACCAGCGTGATATACATCCGCTGTGCCAGGGTTAGGCGTTTCATCGCTGGGTGGCCTTATTTTTTGACCGTTACAATCAGCTTCATTTTCGGATGGATAGAACACCGGACTTCCGCAACACCCTCTTTATCGAAGGGCACCGTGGAAGAAGCGCCCGGGGCTTGCCGGCGCAGATCGAACTCCATGCCCGAAGTGATCGAGAAGACGTTGTGAGTTACATCATCCGAGTTCTGAAACACGATCTTGTCGCCCGGTTTGATGGTGATCTCAGTCTGCGAAAAGGATCGGTCTTTCTGGATGATCTGGTGATCGGCCGCGAGCGCCAAAGATGCGCCCACGGCTAAGATGGCCAAACAAATGTTCAGTCTACTTAACATGGAATATCCTTATCTAGGTAGTGCCGGAATCGCAATTGCTTTATCAGTGCTTGTGAGCGTCCGCAAAAACTCGACCACGTCAGCCTTTTCATCCGCGGTCAGATGGAGCGGATGGATTTCGGTAGCGAGGCTCGGGCGCTGCGCTTTTCCACCTTCATCATAGAAGTCAACCACCGCTTCCAAGTTGAGTTCGGACCCGTTGTGCATGTAGGGCGCGCGAACAGCCACGTTGCGCAGGGTGGGTGTCTTGAACGCATGCTGCATGGCTTCGATTTTCAACAGCGCACCCCGCCCCAGGTCTTCGTCATTGACACCGATATCGTGAAATCCGCTATCGGTAAAGTTCCAACCGGAGTGGCATTGAACGCATTCGGCCTTGTGATTGAACAGATCGAAACCGCGCCTTGCCTGTTCGGAGATGGCACGATCGTCACCGTCGATCCAGCGATCGAATGGAGCCTGCCCGGAGACTACGGTCCTTTCGAAGGTCGCGATAGCTTTGGCGATGGTTTTTCCGGAAACAGGTTCTCCTGGATACGCTTTCTCGAAAAGCGGACGGTATCCCGAGAGAGACGATACGCGCTCTACGGCCTGTCCAAGCGGCATGTTCATTTCGGCCGCGGACTGGATGGGTCCAAGCGCCTGAGCCTCTAGCGAGTCTGCCCGGCCATCCCAGAACATCAGATCGCCATAGGCTGCATTGAGGATAGTCGGCGTCCGGCGTTTGAGCGGTTTCATGCCGTCGCCGATGCCCTTCGGAAGACCGTCGCCCCAGGCAAAGCCCGGATTATGGCAGGTGGCGCATGAAATGAATTTCGAGCCCGAAAGACGCGGATCGAAGAATAAGGTTCTACCCAACACCTCGCGCGCTTCCGTGTATTGGTTGGTCGCGGGAAAATCGGGTCCGGACGGCCGTCGAAATTTCTTCAT
>DATBEF010000027.1:0-12991 GCA_036269625.1 Bryobacteraceae bacterium
TCTGGTTGCACCCGAACGGTTTTGACCCTTCCAGGTCCAACCTGAAAGCGTATCTATTCGGCATAGCGCGAAAAAGAGCGGCCGATTGGCGGCGGCATCATCCGTCGCTTGTTAATGAATATGCGGAGCCCAGAGGCGATGCTCCGAGCGAGGCGCTCGCTTTAAAAGATGCTTTGGCCCGGTTAGAGCCAGACCTCCGAAATGTACTTTGGCTCAGAGAAGCCGAAGGGTATTCGTACGACGAGTTGGCGAGGATCCTGGACGTTCCGCTTGGGACGGTGAAGTCACGGTTGTTTGCGGCGCGCGAGCAGCTACGCCGCATTTGGAATGGCAAGTAGATGGAGGACAGAGATATGAATTGTGACGAAGCGCAATCCCACGTTTCGGCGATCTATGACGGCGAGCAAGCGCCGGAAGACGCCGCACAACACGTAGAAAGCTGCCCGATATGCCGGGAACGGCTTCGCCTATACGCGCAGATTGGTGCGGAGACACGCTTGTTGGCCAGTCGCATACCGGCTACGACCTTCGTGCCCCACGAGCTATTGGAGAAAGTGCGCAGCAAGCGGCGCGGTAGGCTCGACTTTTTCACGACAAGAGTGCGGGTGCCGCGTTTCGCGCTTATTGTCCTTGCACTCATTTTGCTGACGGCGCTCCCTGCCGGTTGGACGTTCTTGCGCGCCCAGAACAGGCCGTTATGGTTTCAATTTGAACTTGAGCCCGGGGATTCGACGGAGCGTCCGCCCACATATGTTGCCCAGCCTGGCTACAAGAACCGAATGGGCTGGATGTTCACGCGGAGCGGGTCGACCGCAAGCTCTCTGCCCAGCCTGTTCGGCGCGCGCATAACAGTGGGCGCCGTCGAGCCTAACGGTGTACAGGTTGATATCAAGGCTCATAACTTCGGAACGGGTCATTTCTTTCCCGGACAGAGGCTAGAGGAGCTAGCCAAGATTCCGGAGCAAACCTTTCACTACGTGCCGGGCAAAGCGCTCCAAATTCCCGTCGACGGAGGCGGCACGCTCATTTTGCGCGGCAGCGTAGTTGATCACCGGCCGAAGATTGCATGGGGCCATCCACTGGAGCCCGATCCCGGCGAACTCATTTTGTCGAGTCCAATCCTGATCCAAGGCAAGCGAGTGCTGTTCGATATGGCGGGCGCTACGACATCTGTATACAGGGACGCGGAAGCCGCTCGTCTAAATAGTCCCGGGGAGGGCCTGTTTATCATTGGGCTACGGCAGTTTCCCGGAGCCGTTAAAGCCAAAGCTAACTGGGGCCGCTTGACCTTCGAGTTGAATAGTAAGCAATACACTCTGGTAGCCGGATCGCCGATTTGTGGGGGTGATCAGCCTCATGACGTTTGGGTTGGTTTAAATAAAGACTTTGCAGGGCCGAACGGTGACAAGGAATTTCTAGGAAGCGGACCGAATCCGGTCAATAAATAGCGTCTGCTGTACTGCTGCGTGTTCGCGCCTTCCGGATTCCGTTTCGATCTGTTCGGGAACAACTCGCGACATGATCACGTCTGCTAACCGGGATCGATTTCATGTGTCTAAAGGCGGGTGGTGCGGAATGAGCCGCCTCGGCCGACCGTAACAGCGCCACTGACCGGAGGATTGGGAGAAGGCTATGGCTAAAGACCTGCGTTATGGGGTGCGAATGCTATTGAAGCAACCCGGCTTCACTTTGATTGCCGTGCTCACGCTGGCGCTGGGCGTTGGGGCAACTTCGGCGGTTTTCAGTTTGATTCAGGGCGTCCTCTTGACGCCGCCGCCCTATCGGCAGCCGGAACAGCTCGTTCTTATCGAGTCTGGTCGCGCCGACGGCCAGGAAGCGGCACGCGCCCAAGGCTGGGCCCCTGCGCAGTGGATGGATTGGCAAAACAGGTCCAAATCATTTGAAGGCATCGCCGCATACAATTGGTCGTTCAACTTTCTCGTACTGCCCAACGGCAGCGAATCGCTGGAGGGGATGTGGGTCACGCGAGACTATTTCCGCGTGGCCGGGCTCCAACCCTTGCTCGGCCGCACTTTCACGGCCGCCGAAACTAGCTCCACGCCAGCGCCGGTCATCATTCTCGGTTACAATCTTTGGCAACGGCAATTCAACGGCGATCCCAACATCATCGGCAAGAAGATCCGCATTAGCCGGCAGGACACTCCTCCTAAAGTCATTGGCGTGATGCCTCCCGGCGTGCGGTTTCTGCCTTCCCCAACCACTGCCCAGGAGCCAAACTATGATGTGAACGCTCTGGTTGATTTTTGGATTCCGGCTGTGCCGGACCCAAAGAGACTGAAGGAAGCCGGGTGGAATGTGGTGGGGCGATTACGACCCGGAACCACGCTACGGCAAGCCCATGCGGAACTCACGGTCCTGGCCGCTCGGGAAGCGCAAGCGGAACGCGATTTTAGTGGAATCATCCCGCATGTTCAATCCCTCAGCGCCGAATTGAATCGTGACGGCAGCCGCATTCTGCTTCCGCTGCTGGGCGCCGCCGCGCTGGTACTATTGATCGCCTGCGGAAATGTTGCGGCATTGTTACTGGTGCGCGGGCTGCAACGGCAGCAGGAATACGCGGTGCGGAGCGCCCTCGGCGTGGGCCGAGTAGCGCTGTTCCGTCAAGTCTCCACGGAGACGCTGTTATTGGCGTTGGTGGGCGGGTCATTTGGCATAGGCTTGGCGTTTGGAATCGTTAAGCTTTTCAAGCTGATTGGAGGGCACGCCATCCCACGTCTAGACGCCGTCGCGATGGGGTGGCCCGTGCTGGGCGCCGGACTCGGTTCCGCGATATTGGCTGCTCTTCTGGCCGGGCTCTTCCCTGCGCTGCGCGCCTCTCGCATGGATCCAGCGCTCGTACTCAAGAGCGGCGGCCCCAACAGCAGCGCGGGCCGCGCTGAGCGCCGCCTACTTCGAGGGGTAACCACGGTTCAGACCGCGTTGACCCTAGCCTTGTTAGTCGGCGCCGGGCTCCTGATTCGAACGATGAGTAATCTGTCCAAGGTGCAGTCGGGTTATGACACAGCACACATCCTCACGATGAGCGTTACGGCGGTGCAGGGAGACTGGGCCGATTTTCATAGACGGGCCTTGGAGCGCGTGGCGGCGCTTCCTGGCGTGCAGCACGTTGCGTTCGCGTGGGGAGTGCCTTTGACCGGCAATAACTGGCCCGATACCATCGACATCGAAGGGCAACCCGCGCCTAGCAAAGCCAGCGATCGCATTTCGGCGCCGCTGCGGGCAGTCACGCCGGACTACTTCAAGCTTCTTGGGTTGGCGATTGCAGATGGGCGAGACTTCTGTTCCTCCGATACGCGTACCGCTCCAAGTGTTGCTGTGGTCAACCAGGCTTTGGCCGACCGTTACTTCCCCCGCGAGAATGCCATCGGAAAGAAGCTGTGGCTCTTCGGCAACCGCCAGCAACCGGCCACCATAATCGTCGGTGTCGTGACCAACGGCCGCACTGATGACCTCACTGAGGCCGCGCAGCCCGAGATCTATCTTTCGTTATGGCAGGCGTCTGCATTTTCGAAGCACCTGGTGATTCAAACCGCGGCAGACCCGCGCGCGCTGATGGTCCTTGTTCAACGCGAATTGCGTTCCGTTGATCCCACTGTCGCCATCGAAAACGTAAAGACCCTCGATGAGATTCGCAGTGAGTCGCTCGCGTCCCGCAACTTCGCCATGCAGTTACTCGTCGGGTTCTCTCTCGTCGGCAGCGTGCTGACACTGGTCGGAATCTATGGCGTACTTTCGCTGTCGGTCGCCTCGCGCCGGCGCGAGATCGCCATTCGCAGTGCCGTCGGCGCCATGCGGCGAGACATTCGGAACCTGGTTTTTGCAGAGGGTTTTCGCCTGATTGCTGGCGGCATCATTTCAGGCATCGCTGCCGCGCTTGTTTTGTCGCGCGTCCTAAAGTCCTTTCTTTTTGAAGTGCAACCTACCGATCCGGCCACTTTGATCGGTGTGGGATTCTTATTCGCGAGCGTCGCGCTGTTCGCTTGTTGGGCGCCTACTCGCCGGGCGACAAAGGTTGATCCGTTGGAAGCGTTGCGGTATGAGTAAAGTCAGCTGCGCGAGACAATTTCTCTATGTCAGCGCTACTTCTCTCGTAATAGAAACCGCGCCATTGTTATAGCTTTTGAGCTCCCTCCACCTTCGCTAAGCCGCGGTCAAAGGTGCCGAGCGGGAGGTGCCCAGCTTTGCGCGCAAGCTGCAGCATGAGGCAGTCGGAAAAGCCGAGCGATGGCTTCGCGCGAAAAAGATCGAGCGCGCGAAGCACTACATCGGGCTCCTGTACAGTTAAGGTTCTGTGATTCAACAGCATCTCAACAGCCGTTGCAAGCTCGGCGGCAGTGCGCTCGTAAACGGCCGCTAAAACCCAAACCGCCTCGGTTAGCGCCAGCACGGAAATCCAGGCTCCCTGCTCGATGAAGGCCTCGGCAGAAGCGGCTTGGCGCGGGTCGTCTCGTGTAATCAGGCGAACTAAAACGTTAGTGTCAACGGCGCGCATACCGATCTCGAACGTGCCGTCGAATGCCCTCTTTTAGCTCGTCGACGGTTCGCGGTTCGGGACGTCGTTCCGGAAATAGCGCGCGATGAATATCCTCTGACGAAAACATTCCCGCGCGCCGCACGATGATAGTGTTGCCGTCGTCGTCCCACTCTAAAACCGAACCCGGGCCCAGACCCAGCTTTCTGCGTACTTCGATGGGAACTGAAATTTGCCCTTGTGAAGTAAGTCTCGATCGCGATAGAGGCATACCCGCACATTACCACGGTAATGCTCGCGTTGTCGATCCCCATCACACACTTTCACCGCTCTCGCCGCTCGCCGGATTTGATCGCGATGGGAGTCCCCGCTTCGAAGCCTTCGTCGAAGGCGGCGTTAGAGCCGCATACCGTTACTGTCAGCCCCTTCTTGGCTTTAAACGTGACCAGGTTCGCTGCCCCGAGCCTCATTACCTCGACGCTAGCCCCGTCCACTTGTGCGACGTACGAATAACAGGGCAATTGCGCAGTTCTGCTCCATTTGCCAATGTCGAAATGTACGAAGGTAAACTTCTGCTCGACAAAGCCAAGCGTATCCGCGCCCAGCGTTCCTGAAATGAACAGCGCGGCGATGAGGGTCATGATCGTTAATCTCATAGACCCCTCCATCATGCTACGCTCCAGTTCAAGCGCGGGAACGGCCAAGAGCGGCGCGACTGGTGGAGCGTACGCGTATCGATCGCTTGAGACCAATGGACATGTGCTGTATGAAGGGTGGCGTGGATGAAAAAGTATTTAAAGTAGAGGAGGCGCGAGCCGATTCAAGACACAGAATGGAACCTTAGTTGCTGGCGTAGTGCTTAGCCAGTAGACAGTGGAGGAACGCTGATGGCAGGCAAGAAGAAACCGAAGCCGAAGGTACCGACGCGTCCATTCTTAACGCACGGCGGCAAAACGATTCAGATTCCAATCTTTAGCGGCCCGGTGGGCCCCGATGTGCCTGATCTGCGTCAAAAATTTCCCACGCTTAATACGGCTCGGGATGTGGAGACGGTTCAATACTACTTATCCGAACTGATCGACATCCATTATCTAAAAGTGCCGGGTAGTTTGCCTTGGCTTGACAAATGTCAAGTGAATCCCACGGTCGATGCGGGTTTGATTGAAGCAATCAAGCAGTTTCAGACGAAGATGAAGATCGGCGATTCGCAAGAGACCAGCAGGCAATTGATCAAGCCGGATGGCGAGACATTGAAGGCTTTGGTGGATTACGGCGATTACAGCGCAAAACTGGAGGAGCTAAAGCTAAAAATAAAGGATCCGGCGGACTACATTTTCTATGGTTCGTTTGATGTGGAGAAACTGATTCGGCTCTATAAGGCTGCATTTTCGGGCAAGCCGAATTACACCGAGGCCACCGAGCCGAACCTGAGGCGGCTGGTTGCCTTCATGACGAACGATCCTTACATTGTGGACATCCGCTGGATGGCATATATCCTCGCCACAGTGGTCCGGGAAGCGACCGCGCCGATGACGGAGACGCACAAAAATGCCCAAGGGAAGACGGTCACCCAGCGTCCGTGGCGGATGATGTGGGCGCCGGTGGAAGAGTCGGGACACGGCAGCGGGCGCTCCTACGAGAAGCCTGTTAAGGTATTTGCCCTGGCCGACGGGAATCTGCGGGTCACTGAATGGGACGGCGATCAATGGACGGTGAAGCCCGATGGCTCGAATAAAGCGATCACGGCTGGGGCGAGGCCTGGGACCAGTCCATCGATGGCCGCGCCGGTGAAAACTTATACGGACGATCCCGGGACGGAAAGCGCCTACTTCGGACGGGGTTATGTACAGTTAACCTGGTGGTTCAACTACGCGACCGCGGGCATCCACATCGGCAAGGGAACTTCTTTGCTGACCGACCCAAGCCAGGCGCTCGATCCCGATACCTCGTATCAATTGATGTCGTACTGCCTGCGAACAGGCTTCGGATTTGCGAACAAGCATAAGCTGGGCGACTACATGTATGCTGGGCTCACGAATTACAAGGGCGCGCGGGCAATGGTAAATGGCACCGATCACGCGGACGAGATTGCGGCCAATGCGAAAGAGTTTGAACGCATCCTGATGGATGCGCGCAATTGAGGAGCGCGATGAGGGTTGCGGCGGCCGTCATCTTGGCGGTGCTGGCGGCGATCTCACATTATGCCCTCGCGAGGATGCGAACGCCCCGTCGGATGGCGGAAGCCGCGGGGAAATGTGCATTCAGCGCGCTGGAGCCAACGGGCTCGGCGCTCGTGAAGAAACCGGGCCGGACCGAGTTCCCCATATTCGGAAAGAATGGCGACCGGGAGTTCATCGACAAAACGGGGCAGCGAGTTTCTCCTCGGCCTCCAACACCCGCGAGTGATGGCTTGACGCCCTTCCGCGAGTTTGTTGATGGGCATCCACGATACGGCTACCGGGATGCGGCAGGACACGCGAAGATTGCTCCGCGGTTTCTAGATGCGGAAGGCTTCGCGTCGCATCTGGCAGGGGTCGAAGACCCTAACGGGCTGTGGGGCTTTATCGATGAGACGGGCCTGATGCGCATCGAGCCTCGCTTCCAGGGGGTCGACAACTTCTCGGACGGACTCGCGGCTGTCGACCTTTGCGAGCGCTGCAGCTATATCGACGCACACGGAAACGAGGTGGTGCACGGCCCATTTCGCCATTGCTACCGCTTTTCGGACGGTGTCGCAAAAGTGGAATTGAGCGAGGGCAGGTTCGGGTTTATCGACAAAGACGGTAAAGTTCTTGCAAGCTTATCCAGCGGAGGCGAATTTCAATTGCTGTCAGATGGCCTGATGGCTTCGGAAAAGCCGGGCAGCGGTGTGGGGTTCGTTGACCGAAGCGGTGTTTTTGTTATCGCGCCGCGTTACGCTTTCGTGCAGCCGTTTTCCGAGGAACTGGCGGCAGTGAAAGAAGACGAGCTTTGGGGTTATATCGATAAGCAGGGAAAGACCGCGATCGCACCTGCGTTTTGCGATCCGGAGGACCCGCGTGGCGGCTACTTCCAGGAAGGCCTGGCGTTTGTATGCGATCCGAAAACCAAGCTGTATGGCTTTATTGGCCGGGATGGGAAGTATGTCATTTCGCCCCGGTATCAGAGGTGCCAGGACCCGTGGGGCGACCATTGCGGGTTCGATGGCGGGTTGGCTTGGGTTGAGACGAAATTGCTCGAAGGGTACATCAACCCGGAGGGTCGGTTTGTGTGGAGCGTCTCAGTTGGACAAGGCCGCGCAGACAGGTAAAAGACGCTTATGCTTAGGGCGCCGCAAAATCGCGCAAGCTTTGGACGGCTTTAGCATCGAGAGACGTAAGCACAGCGGTGAGCAGGTCGACCATGTGATCGAAGTCGCCGCGGTTGATGATGCCGTTGTGGGCGTGGGTGTAGCGGACGGGTACAACGAGGTTAACGGTCGGGACGCCGCCGTTGCTCTTCTGTATTTCGGCTGAGTCGTCGCCGTAACCGGTGACCAGATCATATTGCAGGGGAAGATTGCCGTCGCGGGCGATCTTTCTGACAAGCGCGACGAATTTGCGGTTGGGGAGTTCGGAGGCATCGTAAAGAAAGATGCCGGGGCCAGCGCCGAGTTTTACCTGCGATTCCTCAGGATGTCCACTGAAGACGTCGCCCGTGACGCCGGCTTCAAGAGCGATGCCGATGTCGGGTTTGATGACGTCGCTGGCGGTGTGCGCGCCGCGCAGGCCGATTTCTTCCTGAGTTGTGATGGCATAGAGAATCTGGTTGGGATGCGGAGTGGTGGCAAGGCGACGCATGACTTCGAGGATGACGGCGCAGCCGACGCGATCGTCCCATGCTTTGCCCAGGTAATTCGTGGTTCCGTTGAGGATTTCAAAGGGCGCATCGGGGACCACGGGATCACCCGCTTCAATTCCCATGGCACGCACCTGATCGGCGGAGGCAGCGCCTATGTCGAGATAGAGACTGTCACGCGGGAAGACGCGGGTGCGTTCGTCCTGCGGGACGACATGAATATCGCGGATGCCGGTAATCGCCTTGACCGGACCCTTGCTGCCAATGATGACCCAGCGCTGATCGACGAGAGCCTGATCAAACCAGCCGCCGAGCATTTGCATAGTGAGTAGGCCGTTGGGGGTGATACGGCGAATCATTCCGCCGAGTTCGTCCATGTGTGCATCGACCATAATGCGTGGTCCGGTGGAGCCTTGCGTGGCGATTATGGAGCCAAGACCGTCGAAGCGCAGAGATCCGGCATATGGACGCATGGCCTCGGTCATGATGCCGCGGATGGGCTCTTCGAATCCCGATGGGCCAGCGGCGTCAGCCAATTTGCCGAGCATTTCGGCGACGCGGTCCTGCGGGAGCGCGGCGGAGGCCAGGCAAGCGCAGATCAGAACGCGGGCCAGAATTCGGATAGGATTCATGAGATAACGAATTTTACCGTGTGATCCCCGGATGAGATCGTCCATAATAGACCGCACCCGTTCTGAAGAAAGGTTATGAGACCCAATACTATTCAAGCGTTGCAATTGCTCGCGTTATCAGGGTTGATATCCCTGCCCCTCAATGGGGGGACTTGCGCAAGCATAGGAGAGCTCCAGCTTCCGAATACTACGATCACCACAGCGGAATCCGTTCCGGCTGGTCCGTTCACTGCTGGAGAGCGGTCGGTCAAGGTGGCGGTGGAGTTCTGCCGCGTGGCAATGGTGTTAAAGCCATCGGCCGATTCGGATATCCATGTCGAAGTGTGGTTGCCGGCATCGGGATGGAACAAGAAATTCCAGGGTATCGGGAACGGAGGCTTCGCCGGATCTATCGATTGGAATTCGCTTGCCTCTGCCGTGTCACACGGTTATGCAGCCGCTGCCACTGATACCGGTCACCAAGCCGGCGGGACAGACGCGGCATGGGCGCTGAAGCATCCCGAAAAGATTGCCGACTTCGGCTATCGCGCCATCCATGAGACCGCCGACCGGGCAAAATCGGTCATTGCCGCATTCTATGGCGAGGAGGCGAAGCATTCGTACTTCAATTCCTGCTCGAATGGCGGGCGTCAGGCCCTGATGGAGGCGGAGCGCTATCCCGGCGACTATGACGGTATTGCCGCGGGCGCTCCCGCCAACTATTGGACCCACCTTTTGACCACTGCCATCTTCGACGTCCAAGCTTTGTCTCAGCCAGGTAGCGCCATCACCTCGTCCAAGTTACCGGCCATCCAAGGGGCCGCTCTGACAGCATGCGATGCGCTTGACGGCGTGGAGGATGGAGTGATCGAGAATCCGGAACAGTGCCATTTCGATCCTGGCGTGCTTTTATGCAAGGGACCGGAAACCGATGCTTGTCTCACTGCACCGCAGATTGCCGCGGTACGGGCGATTTACGGCGGCGCGCAGACGTCCTCGGGCGAGGTGATTCTGCCGGGTTTCGCGCCAGGAGGCGAAGCGGAGCCGCTCGGTTGGACGGAATGGATCACGGGCACGGGAGGCAATCCAAGTCAGCAATACGCGTTCGGAGTCAACTTTTTTAGGTACATGGTTTACGATGACCCGGCATGGGACTATAAAAGTTCAACAGCGGACCAGAATGTGAAGCTGGCCGACGAGAGGATGGCGTCCACGTTAAACGCCACCGATGCGGACCTACAGAAGTTCGAAAGCCGCGGCGGCAAGCTGATTCTTTATCATGGCTGGAGCGATGCGGCGATTCCCCCGCGAAACACGGTGAATTACTACCAGAGCGTTATGCGGAAGATGGGTGCTGAGAATGCGGCCACGTTCGTCCGTCTGTTCATGGTTCCCGGATGGGAACACTGCGGAGGTGGCGCGGGCCCTAACGTTTTCGGGCAGGGAGGCGTGCCGCGAGCGGACGCGGATCACGATATTGACGCTGCGTTGGAACGCTGGGTGGAACAGGGGACTGCGCCGGAACGGGTGGTGGCGACGAAGATTCAGCCGGGGAGCAATCCTCCAGTGGCGGCGCGCACGCGGCCGCTGTGTGCTTATCCGCTAACCGCGCATTGGAAGGGCAGCGGCAGTACGGATGACGCGTCTAATTTTGTTTGCAAGTAAGTCCTGTTCGTACACACTATCCCGCTCCGCAACGTAGATCAACCGCGCCACTCGACCGCGCAATCGGAGTCGCCGAACGCCGATTCATGCTGCACTTCTCTAGCCCGGCTCAATCTTCTCATTCGACAACCGCACTTCGGGCACAGGCCGTCCGTCGATCGAAAATGCTGCGCTGCTATTTTGTTCATCTACGGTTTGGACCGCCGTTCCCGCGGTGATTCGCATGGATCCTGCTGGCGTGTTCCACGTGAGATTCACTTTCCCGTTTTGCTCGTTGCAATCGCAGGCAAGCGCTGCGAGGTGGCGGTCGAACTCCACGAGACTGCGGTCTGTGCCGGTCATCATGATTGTCCCCGCCGCAAAAGCGTCCTTAGTCTTTGCCCAGAAAACCTTTCGTGTCCGGAACGCATTGAGCAGATCAAGCGACACAGTCAGAATACCCTCTTCATGTGTAAGAACGAGCTTGGGTTCTTCGTCGCCGAAGCGCGCCTTATGAAAGTGAACTCCCAGCAGAGCGTCACCCAGATCGATAGCAACCCTGGTGTTCAACCGATACTTGCGGGCCGGTCTGCGAGGGCCGATCCCCGGAATGTCTACGCCATCTCTTGTATTCACACGCGGAGGCTCCAGGAGTTTCTCCGGCTTGCCGTCCACGAGCAGCGCCGAGTCTGCCGGCACTTGCACCAGATCAAGCCGTACGCGCAAACGTTGTGCCTGAAACTCGCCATTCTCAATCGGGTCGAGCGAAATGTGTTTATCTCCGCCAGGCGATCGGAAGTTCACAACGTAAGCCACACAGCTCTGCGATTGAACCGAGAAGAAGAGCGCGGACGAGAAGTCGTAATCATCCTTCATGAACCGCATCTGCAGATAGCGCGCAGGACGAACGTTTCCACCCCAATACGCTAAGAGCGGCCGGCGCTGGACCCAGAACTCGCTCCGATTCGCCGACCCAAGGGTATAAGTGGGCGCCAGATACGTTGTGCCTTCCACCGGTTCAGGCGGCTTGCCCATAAACAGAAACAATTCGCGATGTTCATGGCTTCCCGGCGTTCTTAGGAACTTCTCACGTACATTATCGGGGCAATGGTATTCCAGGTACGACACTTCGCCCGATTCGTGAACTTCACCGCGTCGAATCTCATCAAGTGTCGTAAAGCGAATCGCGCCCTTGAACGATTTCTGCAGCCAAAGCGGCTTTCCGATATCTGTCGAATAACACCGGCTCATAGGTCCGGCTAATTGCTCTGTCGACGCGTGCCAATGATCGCCCAGGTGCGTCCACATGCGCTCGTGGAGCCTATCGACGATCTCGATCGTCTTCGGATCTTGGAGCAGCATCTTCATCCGCACCAGGTTCACAATCGCAACATTGGCGTAGGTTGGGCTATTGTATTCGGCAAAGCTGCCGGTTTCATCAACCGTGGCGCAGAATCGCAATATCCGGTCGTGAGCGTACCGGCTTAGCTCTTCATCATGAAGCAACGCCGCTGCGGCCAAGGTCACGAACGTACCTTGCACCGCGATATTCGTATAACTCATGGCCACGTTGCGCCGCATCACCGAAATCGCGCAGTGGTGTATGGCTTCGAGTACCCGCTTCTGCATGGCCGAAGGCAGCTCCTGCCCATGGCGAGCGTTCATCATCAACAGAGTGGACCCGTTGAAGTCGGCCCAGTTCCAATCCGCCGGCGACATCTTCGATGCGGGTTCTTCCATGTAATAACCCCACAGTCCATACCACTTGCTACCGGGATCGGTGTCCTGCAAATCCAGCATGCGGTTGATAATTCTTTCCGCGCGCCGCTTCCGCTCCGGCTCACCAGTCTCGAGCAAATTCATCGCATAATCGAGCGAGTCTCGCGTGATATGTGCGCGTGTATTTCGCAGATTCGTGTGGTAGTGGTACTCAGGGCCTATCGTATGGAACAGCAGAGTTTCTTGTGGATCGTAGGCTGCGTCGGCGCGCATCACCGCGCTCATCAAGACGGCCTGGTCCCATTCTTTTGTCCATCCGTCTTCTGCTGCGAAGGCCTTGTTAGGGCTAAAGAGCGCTGCTCCGGCGGCAATCCCTTGTGCGAACTTGCGGCGAGTAATCGGCATAGCTCTTTAAGCCAGCGAAGTATATCACCGGATCGAAGGTGCTCGAAGTTCTTCGCGCACCGTCAACCCCGCGATGAGTTCGGGCGAGGCCGCTGGCCCTATTTTTTGTGAGATCGAAGATCAAGGCCGACTTTGACATCGTGATAGTTGCCTGAGATCTTAAAGGGCACAGTCTTACGGCCGTTCTCATCCTTTTTGAGAAACGGCGAAGCAGTCTTCAATAGAAGCGCCTTGAAGCCCGTGGTTGCGGCGGATGGGCTTCCATCTGTTGCTAGCTCGCCGTGCAAGTCTACGTCGTAGTTGG